>CAZJNG010000232.1:0-4724 GCA_964547265.1 uncultured Candidatus Cloacimonadota bacterium
CTACAACTCTTTCATCATAGAAATACAAACCGACTACAGCGTAATTTGATTTTGGAGTTTCAGGTTTTTCTTCTATACTGATGACTTTTTGAGATTCATCAAATTCAACTACTCCATATCTTTCAGGGTCTTTGACATAGTATCCGAAAACAGTCGCACCAATTTTGTTTTTAGCTGCTGATTGCACCATTGTGGCGAGTTTACTACCATAAAAGATATTGTCTCCGAGAATGAGAGCTACAGGTTCATTTTGGATAAAGTCTTCACAGAGCAAAAATGCTTCAGCTAAACCATTAGGTTTATGTTGAATTACATAAGTAATTTCTAGTCCCAGATTTGAACCATCAGCAAAGAGATTTTTAAATTTATCAATATCTTCAGGGGTTGATATGATACTAATTTCTTTTATGCCTGCAAGCATTAAAACTGATAAAGGATAGTAAATCATAGGTTTATCATAGACAGGCAATAGTTGTTTGCAAACTGTTTTTGTGGCAGGGTAAAGTCTGGTACCGCTTCCTCCGGCAAGAATAATACCTCTCATTTTCAGCTCCTTTTTAGACATTTTTATGGATTATAAACATAACTAAATCAATCTCATTTAATCTGTTTGTATGAAATCTTATCTCAATGAAATCTGTCTTATTAGCCTGAGAATCTCTAACAAACATACTTCCAAAAAACTCTAAACGACTATTTATCTTTTTAACCTCTGCAAACTCAAAATATACTTGTTTATTTTCATAGAAATTATTAAGCTTCTTAACTGTTTCTGTAAAAGAAGGCATAATAATTCTTTCTTTAACTTCGCCTTTATTGATAATAACATAAGTATCAACTTCATCAAAATTACCTAACATTAACTCTGGTATTGGAGTGCCGAGAGTCCTAAACAGAACAGTCAACCATGCTAATTGATTTTTTATTTGCCTAAAATCATCTTGTGTTAGATTAAATGCAGGAATTATCTCGGTTGTATTTAGGACTATTGTAGAGTCTGTAAAAGTACAGGTTGTGTCAGGTATAACAGATGAACGCCTACTGATAACATCATTTTTAATTACAAAATCACTTCTTTTATGACGAAAATATGGTGTAGTCAGATAATAGTTCTTGTCAACATTGATTATTTGATGTTTAGGAAACCATTTTTGAAGTTTTTCTTTAAGAGTTAATCTTTGATCTTTAAATCTTAAAGAAGGATAATGATTTTTTCTTAACTCTTTTATTAATAATGAATCAGAGTATAACCATGTAGAGAAACTCATCACAAAAATTACACTCATCAGTAAAAATTTTCTAAGCATATAAACCCTTTCCATTAGAAAGAAAATTTTATATTGAATTTTGTCAAGTTAAATAATGATTTTATTAATTCTTAAATAGCAAAAATCGAAAAGAAACTATTGAAAAAACATATATTCTACCAGTAATTTTTAAGGGACCTCCAGGATGGTTTTCCCTCTTGGAGGTCGGTTGTACCTTGATTGTATTAAAACATTACTATATATAAAGTTAAGAAATTTATTTCACATCAACTTAAAATTATTCTTAAAATAGCTAAGACTATAAATATCAATGAAAAACAAAATACCCAATTGTTAAAAATAATAAATTTCTGAAAATCTTCTTGACAATAAAAACAAAATATCTTAAGATTCAATTAATGGAGGAATTATGAAATTTTCATTATATAATAAAGTTATATTTATCTGCATATTTTTAATGCTTATTAACATACTTTCCGGTATCACTTTAAGAGTTGGAATCTATGATAACGAACCGCTATTATATGTTGATAGTCAAGGGAATCCAAAAGGACTATTTGTTGATGTAATCAATGAAGTAGCAATAAGAGAAAACTGGACATTAATTTTTGTCTATCGTGAATGGAACGAACTGCTTGACATGTTACAAAAACAAGAGATTGATATTTTAGCAGATATAGCCTATACAAAACAGAGAGAAGAAATATTCAACTTCAATAAGACTAATGTGTTTGTAAATTGGGGTCAATTATATTCAAAAAAAAATTCAGGCATTACCAGCTTTCTGGATATTGAAGGTAAAACGGTTGCAGGTGTAGAAGGGGACATTTATTTTAACTCACTTGTAGAACTTCTAAATTCTTTTTCTATAAGTTTTGAACCCTTGATTGTTAAAGATTATATTGATGTTTTTGAAGCAATCGAGAATGAACAAGCACATGTAGGAACAGTTAATCGAATGTACGGAATGTTACATTCAGGGTCTTATAAAATTGAAGATACTCTGATAATCTTCAGACCAACCGAGTTAAGATATGCTGCTCCAAAAGATAAATTCTCTATCATTTTATCTACCATTGACTTCTATATTGAACAAATGAAAAAAGATAAAAATTCAGTTTATTATAAAAGCCTTGAAACTCATATAGCCGGCTTGGAAAATCCCAAAAAAGAAATTGCCAAAGTCATCAAAATAGCTGTCTTTTGGTTTTTAGCGGCTGTTGCTCTTATTTTAATTCTTATCTTAGTAATAAAAAAGAAAAATGTAATCCTAAGAAATTTGTTTCTAATAAACAAATCTATCAAACTGATTTATGCTCTCGAAGAGAATATACCATTGCCTTGTATTCATTTCAACGACAAAGGAATAATAACTTATGCCAACTCTGCCTTTACTCAATATTCAGGAATGAAATCAAATGAACTGCTAAAAACAAACATATATGATTTCTTCAGTTATTTTAATATCAATGAAATATCAAACCTAAACACAATATCAAAAATTACCTTTATAAAAGACAATAAATCATTTTCAGTCATAAAAAATCACTTTAAAAATGAACCTGAATACATAGCTCTTTCTGTTGAACATCCCGAAGTCTTAAAACATAAAATGTTACTGTCAACTCAAAAACAAAACATTAATGCAGTTTTTGACTTCTTCCCGAATTCAATGTTAATTTCTGATAAAAAAGGCACTATTCTACAAGTAAATAAAAAACTTATTAATGATTTTTTCTTTCTGAGCAAAGAAAATTTCTTTAAAAACAATCATACTTTATGGGATATATTCGATTTACAAACTGCAGAAAAAATTATTAACTCTGCCATGATAAATAAAGACAAATATTTCCTTATTGAGCAAAGTGGTTACTTCTTTAACGCAAATCACGATGAAGTAAAGATTTCACTCAGTTTAATCAATATAACAGAATACGATATAATTAGCAATGATAACATTGATAAACTATATATTATTGTTAAAAATGTAAGCTATGAAGAAAAAATCCGTAAAGACTTTCTGTTAAGTACAGAATTTTTTAAAAAGCTCTTTGAAAGCTCGCCTAATAGTATATTGATCCTTGATAGAAACGAGAAAATAATAGATTTAAACCTTAGCTTTGAAAAAACTTTCGGATATACTAAAGAAACAGCTATTAATAAAAAATTAAGTGATTTCTTCATTTCGCAAGAATATAAAACTGAAACATTAAAAATCTTTGATAAAATCATCACAGATGGTTCATTTTCAACCGAAACTTATGGCTTACACTTTGACGGAAGACTCTTAAAGGTTAAATTAACAGGCACTGTCATTAAAGTAAATGAAGAAATTTTAGGCATTTACGCTATCTATGAAGACATTACTGAAGAATCTCTAAGACTTAAACAATTTAAAAATATGCAGTTAAAATATGACATCTTGATGAGAAACTCTCAAGATATTATCGCTTTAGTTGATGAAAATAACTTGGTTATTGATGTTTCTGACTCTTTTTGCGAGATAACAGGTTGGAGTAAAAGCGATATGTTTGAACGAGAAAAACTACTTGGTCTCATACATCCAGAAGATAAAGAATTTGTTGAAAAAAGCTTTTTGTATATTTTAAAGAAAAAAGAAAAACGATATAATGTGAAATACAGATTCCAACATAAAAAAGGTCATTATGTTTGGATAGATGAATTGGGTTCTTATATCGAAAATTGTAGTAATGCATTACAAGGCGTATTGTTTGTGTCCAGAGATATAACCGAAACTAAAAGATTTGAAGAAAAACTTACCCGACAAAAAGAATTTTTCGGCACACTAATGAATTATTTTGAAGAAGCTCTTTTAATCATTAATGATAACAACGAAATCCAATTTTTTAACAACAGCTTTAAAAATCAGGCAGAACTTGAAGACAATGAAATCATAGGCAAACCTTATTACGAAATATTTAGCTATATTGATAAAATCCCTAAAGAAAAACTTCCTGTAGATTTTAAACAAAAAAAATGTATAAACATAAAGAATAAACAACTTCTTTTCAAACAAAAAAATAAAAGAATTATCTGTGATATATCAATAATACCTTTTGAAGAAAATCGTAGCAATGTTCAAAACATTGTTATTATCTCCGATTTAACCAAATCAAAAAAACTTAACCTTGAGATAAATAAAATCAAAAATATTGACACTCTTAAAAACTATACTCTACACTTGGCAAACGATTTTAATAATGTTTTAACAGCCATTATGGGACATATATCTCTCTTAAAAATGTCTTCAGGACTCAGTACTTCTTCTTATAACAGAATAACTAAAGCTGAAGAAGCTGCTCTAAAAGCAATCGAAATCACTCAAAAAATATTCCCGTTACAAAATGTTACTAATATTATTAAAACAACTTTTGAAGTATCCAATCTTTTTAATAACATTGAACTACATAATAATAGTCAGTTAAAACTCAATAT
>CAZJNG010000233.1:0-4721 GCA_964547265.1 uncultured Candidatus Cloacimonadota bacterium
TTCTGTAATGTAGAGTATACTTCAATAACCTGATTAAATCCATCATTATCAGAAAAATTAAAATCCGGATAAAGTTTTTGTATTGCCAGCTTATATTGTTCAAGGGCATCAAGACTTTTCCAATTAGCCAGCGTATTTGCATATTCAACATTTGCGATAAACTCAGATTTTATTTTACTTTCATCATCCCAATTAAAAGTAGGAAATAATTCTTCCCATGAATATTTTTGTTTCATTCTTTTAATGATTTTACACTCGTATTTACGATCGTAATTTACAGATTCTGTTGACATATTATTATCATGCCAACGCCATTTCAATGTATAAATGCCGACATGTAAGAATTTTGCTACTTCAACAGCCCTAGACCAAAAATCATAATCCTGGCATCTTGGGAATTCCGGGTCATAAGCACCTATTTTATCATATATCTGCTTTCTAACAATAGAACCACCATCCGGTATTCTATTCCCGGAGAAAAGTCTTGAAAGTAAGTAATCATTTCTATTATAATAATTCTCGTATATCAATTTATCTGAGCCGGTCTTACTTAAATCTCCGAATTTATATAGATCTCCATAAAAAACATCAACATCAGGATGAGCAAGTATCTTACTCTTATATGTAGATATGACTCCCTGAGGGAGTATATCATCACTTCCAAACCACATAAGAAAATCACCTGAAGCTTTCTCAATACATAAGTTCCTTGTCGCCGGAGCACCTGAATGCTCTTTATAAAAATAAAGTATATTAGAATGTTTTTCTGTAAACGATTTAACAACTTCTTGAGTATTGTCAGTGGAACCATCATCACAAACTATGAGTTCATCAGTTTTGTCAAGTTGTTGTATAATACTTTCAATGGCTTCTGATATGAACTTTGCTCTATTATATGTAAAAATACATACTGAAATTTTTGGATAAACGGTTTTTTCAATTTTAGAATCAACTATGAGGGTGTCTTTATTTATAATATTTTCTAGATAAAAACTCCATTCATCAATATTTTTATCCTTTATAGGGAAAATAGATTTTGATATTCTACACTCTTTATTATTAGTTTTTTCAATATCGAGCAATCTTTGAACTGCTAAACATAAAGGATGATTTATTCCAATATAAGATGAAGCGAGATTCTTTGCTTCTTCGTTCATGCCTAAACAAAATAAAGAAAATACATACAATGAAAAATTTATAGGATCGTGAATACTACTGTTATAATGATTTAAGATATTGATATTCTTGTAAAAATATTTAGCTGCATTCTCAGTATTACCTAAATTTAACTCTGCAATTCCTAAACCTAAAATTGGTTCAAACATATCATTATAATGATGAATTATATTCAAGAAATTTTGCTTAGCTTTTTCAAATAATCCATGTTCTAAGCAATTATACCCATTTGCTAATGATGAATGAATAATGTTTTCATCAATAGGAATGTATTTTGTTTGGATTTCTTGTTTTTTAACCTTTTTCAGTTTATTAAAAATACCTGTTTGGATAATCTTTTCATCATTTTGGAGAGACATTTTCAAATTAAACCATTCAATAATTTGCGTTCGATTTTTTAGATTATGATGATTATGAACAAAGGTGTATCCTCTATCTGTTATTGCTTTTAATTCTTCAGGATTATTCAGATAATAACGAATTTTTTCTTCAACATTATTTCCATCTACAAACAGGCAATTTTGCATATCAATAAATCCAAATTCTCTAGCAATTTTTGTTTCTTCAGTCACAAAGCATGTTTTTGAAGCAGGTATTTCCAGCCATTTAAAACAAGGTGCTTTTCTAACTCCTCCATCTCCTATAGCCATTTGAGTTCGATTTAACAAACGAGCATATTTTTCTCCTACAAAAGAATGAACTGTTTCTTTAGCCGGTCTTGGTGCATGAAATACAGGAAAATTAGCTATAACTTTATCCGCAATATTTTTCCTCCAAGGATACCTATCTTCACTAAAAAATCCGTTTCCAATAAGTCCGACAGGGATAATCTTCTCTTCGTTATAATCATGAAAAATATCATCATCAAACCATAAAGGAATATATATAGTTTTGTCTTGCCATCCATAAGGTGCTTCTTGTGGTCTAAAAGCTCTGGCAAACAGAACTTCTACCCCCCATTTATCTAATAAATCAAATACTTGAGGTTTATTTGGTGATTGTAAATCTTGTCTGCAAATCCCGGCTTTGGGAATCTCAGGGGCATAGTTAGTATTAATAATATTTGAAGCTCTATACTTTAAGCTATCTATCCCGGTATCAAAAAGACACATATCAGGCTTAAACAAATCAACTTCTTTAGCATAATCACAGTCGCCACTAATGGTTTTTATTTCAAAAAATGTTTTTAATAATTTTTCAAAAGTATTTACTATTATTATTTTTGTATAATAGTAAATATGATCGTGAGGTCCACTGAAAAAAAGTAAACGAGGCTTATTTTGTGTTTTTTGCAATTGAATATACCTTTGATCTTTATTATGTTGATTATTAAGAAGATTGCTTGATAAAACAACTATAGATTCTTTATTTGAATTGTTATCACAATCAGTTCTTGTGTTATATTTAAGTTTTATCTGCTTACTTAATAAAGATTTATCAGTCGTATAAGCATATAAATCTCTATACATTTTTAAATAACTATCATACTCAGGAAATATAAATGATATAAAATTGTTCATGATTTTATGTCTTTCAAGTTTATTGTTTATCTTTTCATCACTATTTGCACAATCATGAAAAATAATTACATCCGGGTAATATATACATGAGCTATTTCCATACTTCTTGTACATTCTATACGAAAACTCTGCACCTTCAGCACCAAATAGAAGAGGATTCATACCTCCTAGTTCTATATAACTATTTTTTAGGAATGCTGAATTACCTTCTGTATTTATATAATAAGGAAAGGAGTGCTTTCCAAGATCATAATGTTTTGAATATTGTAGATATCTAACATCATTCTTGGGTAAAACTTTTCCTCTCAATGCATGAATATCATATTTTTTATAAGCTTTGATTATTTCAGAGATATAATTTGGTTCTGCAATAGCGTCATCATCAAGAAAAGCTAAAATTTCACCTTTGGCAAAATAAGCACCAATATTTCTACCTTCTGAGAGAATAAGATTAATTGGACATCTTACATAAAGAATTTTCATTGACAATAAATCTTCAAGCACTTCATCGTTATTGCCGTTATCAATAACAATAATTTCAGCATTTTGCTCTAGTTGTAGTAAAACAGAATTTATACATTTAATTAAATCATTTTTTGTGTTATACGCAACGATTACAACAGAGACTTTTATTTTATCATTTTCCAATCTATTATCATGTTTAACAAATAAGTCATAGTTGATTTTATATCTATAAGCTTGTATTAGTTGTGAAGCTTGCTTAAAATTTCCTTCATATAGTCTTTCTTGAGCTTGAGTAAATAAATTTAATTCATTTTTCAAGTTTATATAAGTTTGATTTAACCTTTCTAAAATAGCTTTTTTGGTTTCGACAATATCATTATGTTCTCTAAGGTCATATAAAACCTTATCTTTCCCCTCATTTTCAATGTCATGCTTATGAGTAACATTATTAATTTTGTTGAAGAAATTGACTAAACCCTTTATCTTATTATCCCAACTTAACTTTTTAGTAGCAAACTCTCTTATTTGATAAGACATGTTAGGAGTTTTTTTAAATTTCATGGCTAACTTAATCGCCGGTTCTAAATCAAGAGGATCATCGTTATCTGGATATTTATAGGTAAAATCTTCATTTCCGTCTAAATCAGAATCTTTTCCTGAATAAATAAAAGGAATGCCTCTGGCACAATATTCTCGTATTTTCAAGGTACATGCTTCATTTAAGTTTCTTCGGTGTTGACCTAAACCAGCAACAGCCAGTTGACAAAAAGCATAAATATCTTCTAATTCTTGCTCGTTTTTATGTCCATAAAAAATAAAATTACTATTTAATTTTAAATCATTTATCAATTTGATATAATTATCTTTTTCTTGACCATCACCGACTAAGTGAACTAATACATTTTTTTTATTATAGTAATTATTTAACCCTTTAATAAATCTATCAAACCCCTGCCAGTATTGAAAAGAAGAAACATAAATAATTTGAATTTTAGTATAATCATTATTATTTTTCTGAATTAGATTATAATTTTCAACATTAATTCCATTGGGCATAACGAAGCTTGGAATATTAATTTTTATCCTGCTTAACTCATAATTAACAATTTCATTAGTAACTCCAACTATACCTTTTGCTAAGGAAATGCATTTTTCTCCATATTTTAACTCATTTTGATATGATGTATTGTTTGAACTCTCTAACTCATCAAGTTCTTTTGTTTGATGCTCAAAAATAATCTTATCAGGATACTTTTGTACAATTTCTAACAACTCTTTTCTGGCAATAGGATAACGCATATATATAAGCTCAGGCTTGTATTTGTCAATAATGGATATACTTACATTTGCATAATTCGACTTTGGCATAATACTTAAATCAAAGTATTTAAAGTCATAATTCATCGGCAATCCCTTAGCATAGCCAATAACACAACAAACAGTATCTTGATTATATTTTTTTAAATAATTATATTGCTCATTTACTTTTTTCAGTAGTTGAGGATGTGTTGAACTGACAAAAGCAAGAAGCATTAAGTTTATATTATTTTTCTCACAATT
>CAZJNG010000234.1:0-4694 GCA_964547265.1 uncultured Candidatus Cloacimonadota bacterium
TTGCATACATGTCGCTTATTTCCATGCTCACGCCTGTATCATTCCATATGAATATTGAGTTTTCCGGTATATCGTATGTCGCATCATTAAACCTTACTTTATACGTTTTCACATAACCGAACTTTTCACCCTCAGTCGTTTGTTTGATTGCCTGAATATTTGGGTTTGGAATAACATATAATTTCTTAGCAGTGAGCATTGGTGTTTTGCTTCCGAAGGATACACCTTCCCCATATATGTAGCACTTACCGAACAGTTGTTGCATGGTGTATGCCATTGACATGAACTGCACTTTATTCTGAAATGAATTGGGGGTGTTCAGTAGTTCATATATCTTTTGGCCTTCAGATGTGCGCTGCTTGCCATTTTCGTTGCCAAACCAAAAGTTTCCGTTTATGAGTGCTTGCGCTTTCTTACTTATGATAGTCGAAACAGGCGGACATTTCAGGTAGGCATCCAACTGCCCTTCAAGTGTTGTGGTGTCGATTTGATTGACATCATCACGTAGATAGCGCCACACGTTGCCCGCTGTTGATGATGAAGGGGTGAATGATTGACCCTCTGTACTAAAATACTTTTGAAGTTCCCACGCTGTGCGCAGTCGCTTTATTAATCCCATTGCAATGAATTTACATTGCAAATATACAACTGGATAAGGGTGTTATATCTGACAGATTTATGACACTATCTGAATAACCCTATACATATGCCTTTCGCTTATCCCTATCTGCTCACATGCTTCTATGTGCGACTTGCCTGCATTGCGCAACTGCTTATATCTTTCATATACCTGCTCATAATGTTTGAGTGTGGTCAGGCTCAAATGGCCATGCCCTCTGTCAATGTATTTGTTTATATCCATAATGAGTTTCTTGTAAAGTGTGTATATACGCCGTATTGAATTGCATCCATTAAATGGTTGGGGCTGGCTTCGTCAATAACATTAGTCTGCACCTCGTCGCCTGTTGATGTGTGGATTGTTTTGAATTTATACCTACTTCTTTCAGCTGCAATGTTAGTGCTGCCTTCAGTGTACCATACCTGAACACCCCTTATCTTTTGAATCTGTTGAGACTTGCCTGCTTTGATTGCAAGATAGGCAGCTATACCTCTCTGCCGGAGTAACTGAACGTATTGTTGAGGCCTTGCTCCCTTGTCGGTGCTGTTGTGGTCAAAGTAACTGCATGTGTTTTCATCACCACCCCATTGCTTCAGGACTTCATACATGATTTGGTCGTCACTTTCCGGCTTGTAAAAACACTCCTCTATTACTACCTCTGTATTACTCAGGATGTGAATTTTTACTATTGCTGTTTTAGACGAGGTAAAGCCAAAGTCACCGCCGAAAACTACCTCTCTGACATCCTTGCGCCAATCGTTGCCATGGATCGGCTTCCAGTTTGGAAAGCACAATGAAGTTATGTTACCGGTCAACCCCCTTGCATATACACGCCACCATTCATCATCCGGGTGGTTTTCTATCTCGGCATGTTTCTCGGGTGTAAGAAACTGGTTGTGCCTGTGGTCACTGATTATTAACTGACTGTCAGAACGTGGGATAATTTTATCATGTACCCAAAACGGTACAGAAGGGTTGTAATCATAGAATATATTTTCTGTTGTTCTTATTATTAGCTGATGCGCTATTGGATAAGGGATTGAATCGGCCTCATTGATAAACAGATAGTCGCGTTTGCCACCTCTTGCATCCTGTTCATTGGTGAACACAGGAAACTCAATAACAGAGCCGTTTTTAAGCCTGAACATCCGTTCATGGATATTGTATTTGTCAACTGATTTGCTGAGTTCTGAATATTCGGGCATCTGTAATGCTGTTTGCAAGTCTCTCAGCACGCCCCTTTTGATGAACGGTATCGACCTACCTGTTACTGTAATTGTGCAACGCTTCTGCATAGCAAGGATAAACAAAACAAGAGCGATATTGAATGTCTTAGAGCTTGACGTTCCGCCCTGATTGACAATGTGTTTAGCCTGTGGCACTGCCGACAATGTAGAGTAAAACACAGGGGGCATGTTTTCCAGTCTCATCGTTTCGGGTTGATTTCTGATTCGCTTGCAGGTAGCTTTGTTGTTTTGTCGGGGTATATTATTTCAACTTTTGTCGGAGGTTGATCCTGAACGTTGTTGTCACGTGAATAGCCTCGTGACTTTCCTTTGTTGTTGAGGTAGTAGAATATTGAGGCTTCTTTGCCGTCTTTGATGTTTTGAAATAGCTTAGATTCCACGAAGTCAAGAGCCACGTCACCAACATTGTCAACTGCTTCCTTGTATGCCTTATCCTCTCTGTACCACTTGTAGTGTGTTTCACGTGATATTTTACAAGTCTGACAAGCATTAGTTACAATACCGAGCGACTTTGTGAGCGCTTCAATCATTGCTTTTTTTGTAATGTCAGATTTTGTCATATGTTATTTTTTACAAATTCAAATAGTCTTCATTTATTTCGTTGCCTGATAAATACACACCATTATTGTGTATTGCAAGGTCGTTTTTTATATAGAAGTTAATCATGTTTTCCCTGCAAATTCTTACACTGTCATATATGAATTTAGTCCAATTAATAGTTTTATCAATTCCTTTATAGTTGTTTAGTTTTCCAATTCTTACATGGTCAATAAACTTTCCGACTTGTTCAAGCATGTTTAAACTTTGTTCAGGAATAATAACAGGCTCAAATGAAGCCCATGTTTTGATTTCTTTTTCTGCAAATGTCTTTAATGCCTTTATTCTTTGTTCGGGAAGTTCTGCACCTTTTTCCCATTCTTTTGAATCTTTTTCATTGTCAAATGTAAGTGTTGACCCTATTTTGAAGTTTTTACCGAATTGTTTAAATAGCTCAATGTCCTTTAATGCTTTTGATGGGTTTTTGGTAAGAATAGCAACTTTGTGATTATACTTCAAGAGGATTTCAATTGCTTTTGCTGTTTCTCCATTTTCCTCATTACAGTATGGATCGCCTGTAAATGAAAGTAAAATCTGTTTGTTACATCCTTGCATTTTCTTTGCTGATTTTTCAAGGCTTAGAAATTCTGCTGGTTTAATTACAGATTCATGTTTGTAATTTGAATTGAAACGACCTAACATATTAGGCACATAACAATACTTACAACCGTTGTCACAGCCTTTAAAATAATTCAGTGCTAATGGGCTGTACTCTCTTGCCCTGCCTGCTGGTTCATAAATGTTCATAGTTTTGTTGTTTTAAATTAATATTCAAAGTCACTCATAATCTGCAAATATACAACTGTTTTAGTTCATTTTCCAAATTTATTTTGAATTATTTACATTTTTGCATGTGTGCCGGTATTGTTTGGGTCATTTTGATTGTGTCTTTGAATGTCATTGCTTCTGCCTTTTTATATAGGTAGAAGTCACAAAAACTCGTGTTTCTTTCGTCTGTGCCGTCAAATGGGTACTGGTTGGCAATTATGTCGATGCACTCAAAACCCTTCATTTCGTTTCTAAAGTCTCTATGTTTTACATGAGGTGCTGAATTTTCGTTGTTGTCATGCGCTGAACTGTATATAAGGACTAAGTCAGATGCTTTCTTCAGCTTTCGCATGTAGTCGTTATACATTTCATCATCGACAAGATGAAAAATTACATCTATACTCATAGCCATGTCATATTTTCCGGTTGCATGTTTAGCAAATGTTTTATCGGGGTGTTTTTTCCTGCACATCCTGAGCGCTGTTTCGCTTATATCGATTCCGGTGTATTCTTTTACCTCGTATAGTTTGAGCTGTTCACCATCACCACAACCAAATTCAATAAGGCTATTTACTTCATGTTTGTTGATAACGTCGTTAATTACATTAGCCTTGAATATTGCAAGTCGGCCATAACTGCCGGCGCCTGAGTTGCCTCCCTGTCGGTATCTGTTTTCCCAATAGTTGAAGAACCTGAATTTTGAGGCTCTTTCCTTTACTGGTGTTTTGGTTAGTTGGTCGTTGTGAACGATGTATTTCACAAGGTCGATTCTATCGGGTGTAATTACATAATCAACGCTCTGCCACATGGTTGTATGTTCACCACCATAAACGCTTGTTTCTCCTATTTTGTCATATAGTGTCAAAAACATGGATGTTCTTTGATTGTTGTAGTTTGAAATTCTGCCGTTTTCCTTCATGGCCGGATAATCATATTCCTTGTAGTTCAATGAAAGCAGTGTTTTTCCCTCTGTTTTGAGGTTGTGAACAAACTCGACAAAATCGGGTGCAAACATATCGTCAGAATCCATTCGGGTTTGGATGTGAATACCTGTGTTTTTTATGTAGGCCTGTAAATCCTCATAACAGGAAAATGTGATAAATGGGTATTTTAGTTCTTTGATTAGCTCCACTTTGAACTTGTCTGCCATAACTACAAGTTGAAAGGCCTTGTTTGTTTGTTTTTTGAGTGATTTAACAAGCGTTTCATTCATCAGCTTTAGCCGCTTTCTGAATAGTTCAATATCATCGTAGAAGAACCTTGTAATTATCAAATGTCGTATATTTTCCATTTTACTGAGTTTAGTATTTTTTTATTCTTGTCTAAGTATTCCTTGTTACGCTTGTCCCACAATGATTCCGTTGTGGATAATGGTTTGATTCCTGTGTGTGCAAGTGACATGATACCGAGCTTCAGGCGCTGCATGGCAACTGCAAAATATTGGTCAGTCATGCCGTCCTGTT
>CAZJNG010000235.1:0-4691 GCA_964547265.1 uncultured Candidatus Cloacimonadota bacterium
CTTTAGGTTCGGTTGAGAATTGTGCATAGAAAGTAGCAACCCCATAAACACTAGATAAAGGCAATGCCATTTTTTCTGAGATATGACTCATAACATGTTCGGGTAGGTAACGATATTTACTTTGTACACTTTGTAATACAGGGATTAAAGAAGTACGGGATTTGCCATAGCCTTCAATAATTTCATCTAACCAGTCTAATGATTCATTAAGTATTTGTTCCATTTGTCCTCCGTTTGTTTTATTAATAATATTCTAAGATTACTTGTTTATTTAATTTGTTTAAGATACGGGCTATATCTTCAGTTATTTTAGTTTTTAATCCGAATTCAGGTGGTATTTCGGGGTTTTGGTGAGCCGGGTTCATAGCTTGTCCGACCATGAAAGTTATCTCGTCTGAATTCAATAATTCATTTAATAACAGGCTCACTCCATCATTTTTTTGTTCTAAGTGATAGTCAGGAGTGTTTTGTTTATCTTTTAAAATTTTAAGTAATTGACTAATAGTGATAATTCCTTCTGTAACAAGGTTTATGCCATCGATTTTTCCGAT
The DNA here is from genome assembly GCA_964547265.1 of uncultured Candidatus Cloacimonadota bacterium. Taxonomy (GTDB): domain Bacteria; phylum Cloacimonadota; class Cloacimonadia; order Cloacimonadales; family WRIO01; genus JALNXV01. The sequence continues at coordinate 552 of CAZJNG010000235.1, forward strand.
AGGGGGGATGCCTGGTTTGATGGAATCTAAATCAACAGATACTTCTTTTTTAAGTATTCTTCCGATAATATTACTTGTAGTTCCCCCACAAACAATTTTCTTTCCGTTACCGGTCATAAATCTATTTACCACAAATTTATCTAATTCTTTTTTAGCAGGTGCTCCTATTAAGACTTTCGAAATTCTTTTTTCTCTTACTCTGACGACAGCGACAGAAGTATCATCCCCGGGTTTTGAGGCATATAATTGTTCTGCAATATTGGTAAGTTCGTAAGCAAGTTGGCTTGCGGTCAAGGATTTGTTGACTATTCTTTCAGTAAATTCAGCGATTCTTTCCCATGACCAACCAAGATTCCAGATTCCTCCAATGCCGGCATGGACTTCTCCGTCGCTCATGAACACATAGTAATCTCCAATTTCTGCAGGTAAAATTGTTTCATTAATCTTTTTGCCTTTTATGTTATGTTCGTTGTATTTAGCAGAATACAGTTTGTTATTTTTAATAATTATTGTAGGAGGGTTGTCATATTCAACGAGATGAACTTGTCCTGATTGATAAAATTTTGCCACAGAAAATGTACTGTAAGCCAGTTTTCTGTATGAACAAGTAGGTAAAGTCTCCGTAAGTGTTTCGACTACATCATCAAGTTGACATCCGTTTTTTAACATAACAGAAATAATTCTTGAGGTTAGAGTAGCCAGTATATTTGCTTTGACACCACTTCCCAGACCGTCTGACAAGACTACTGTTGAATCCATTGAATTTTGAGAAGTTATAATTGAATCTCCACATAATTCTTCGCCAAACTTGTTCATTTGTGAAGATGCAATCTCAAAAAACAATTGTGTATTACTCATTTACTCAACCTCTTTTTTATAGACATTCATAAGCTCAAGCAAAGTAACTTTCGTTTCAGCAGTAGTCTCTCCGAGTAATGATGCAATTTCTTGAGCTACTCTCATTTGTTTATGAATGACATCAGTTGCTTTATCAATAGTTTCTTTTTTAAGGTTATCGATATTGTTTTTATTTTTTATCTTTTGAGTAATATCTGTTAAAATTGCAACATGAACTTCATCTTCAGGTAAGTCAAATGTTAATATTTCGAAGTGTTTGTCAAGTTTAGCTGATTTTGCAAAAAAGGATTTTTTGTCAATATTGTCTTGTTTGAAAATGTCTATATCGATTGTTTCTGAATATTTTTTCCCAATAATGTCACTAGAATCATTAATTTCAAACATATTGCTGAAAGCTTTGTTGTATTGGATGATATTGAAATTACTGTCAACTTCTAAAACACCATTTGGATCTCTTTCTACAATTTTATTAGTTCTTGATTCGGCTTTTTTTCTCATATATGGGATACACATATCAATTTCAGCCATTCCTTCTAATACAGCAATTGCTTTGTCTCTGCAAGAGTAATAGCCACAAGCTCCACAGTTAAGTTCATCTTCTTTAGTGAATTTGCCGGTTTTATGTAATACAGAATTTATATCTTCTTCTGTATAGCTTTTAGTTTCGATGTGCCTGTCCACAAAACTTTGAGTTAAATCAAAATCAATATTTTCATAATCAAAAAGTACAGGCAGGTGTTGATGAATAGATTCATATTCGAAAATCTTTTTTCTTAAAAGTGGAGGATATTCGTTACCTGAGAGAGGTCCGCTTACGCAACCGTCATCGCATATCATAAGTTCTGCAAGTTTGATATTACCTGATGAGAAGTCATATTTCTTAAGGAAATTATTACAATCGGCAAATCCGGTTACTGAAAAATATTGGGATGAAAAATGTTCTAAGCCAACACTTTTTAATAAACCACCTTCTAATGGATACATCCTTGCCGCTGAATCTTTATGATTGCTTTTAATTGCTGATGAATCAAGATTTTCAAGTTGAATATTTTCATCTTTAAGCCATTGTTGTATCTCAAGAAATGAGATTACGAAGTCAGCTGCAATATCACTTCTTTCAGCTTCTTGCATTTTTGCTATACAAGGACCTGCAAAAACTATTTTTATGTCTTTGTTATAGTGTTTTTTATATGCATTTCGAAGCATAATGGAATGTGCTATCATTGGAGAAGTTATCGGTGCTAAATATTTAATGAGGTTAGGGTAATAAGTTTCTATTAAATTTACTACTGAAGGGCAATCAGATGAGATTAGAAAATCATTTTTCAATACAAGTTTTTGATATTCTTTAGCTACGAAATGAGCCGCAACTGCTGTTTCTTCAATTTCAGAAAAACCTAATTTTTTTAATGCTCTGTAAATTTGGAATGGTGAATAATCACTAAATACTGTTGGAAAAGAAGGAGCAAGGCTTAGGATGACAGTTTCTCCGGATTTAACCAATTCTTTTACTTCGCTTAATTGTGAAACTATAACTTTCGCATTTTGAGGACATATTTGGACGCATTTACCGTCAAGAATACATCTTTCAGGTACTATTTGAGCATGACCATCAGTTATTCTGATAGCTTTAACACTGCAATGTCTGATGCATTTATAGCAATCTTTACAGTTTGCTTCTTTAGTTTTTATGAAAGGGTGCATTCTTCCTTCTTTGCTTTTTCAACGAGTTTATCTGTAAATAATGTCTTTAAATCTTCTAAACTATGTAAAACTATTCTTTCATTATCGACTTTTATATTAATGCCTTCTGAACAATTGCCCATACAGAAACTTGCCTTTAAAACAATTTTTTCTTCTAAACTATATGCTGATATTGCATTTTTTAAGTAATCAATAAAACTGTGTGAGCCTTTGATGTGACATGAACTACCGACACATACTGTAATTTCCAACTCAGCCTCCTTTTTAAATCACTTTTTTTAAATTTATATAATATCATTTTTTGTGCCATACATCGAATGCTTTTAAATTATTATTTAAATGTATGAAAAATAAGCTGATAGATAAATATTGCCCTACGCATGTTTGTGTTCAGTATTGAACCATAGTTTGTTTTCGCTCATATTGGTTTGAATGTTGAACATTTTAAACCGATAATTGTTATAAATTTTTTTGCTTGACTTTTCGCGTGCATCAAAAAAAATTAAAAAAAAGCTAGGAAGGGTATAATGAAATCATATTTAATTTTAATGATATTATCTTTGAGTCTGACGATTCTATCGGCTAATTCATTTGCTAATGTAACAGACAGGAAATATTTAAACATGGTAAAAGATGAGATAAAAACAGAAGCTTTTGAAGCTTATCAGAGTAGAAGTAATCCAAATTATAAGTTTACGGTTTTTACTAAAGAACATGAAAGATTGTTTTTTATCGTATCAACAGACTATTCAAGACTGAAAGGTTATCAAGGCACAACGACTTTAGGCATAGTTTTTAATGACAGTTTACAGGTGAAACAAGCAAGCATAATCCGTAGTCAAGAAACAGCTTCATACATAAAAAGAATTAATGCTATGGGTTTTATGAGAAAGTTTGCTGATTACAGACCGGGCGATGAAGTTGAGATTATAAGTGGTGCAACTATGACCTGTGATGCAATAATCAAAAGTATTGATGAAAGTTTGGCAAAAGTCAAACCTTTGATACTGGAGTATTTGAAATAGCTTTAGAATGGTATGGCATTGTAATTATGTAAAGTTTACAGATATATTGGTTTAAATTTGGCATCAAAATATTTTCAGATAAGTGCCAACGGCACGATAAGCGTATAACTCCGTGCGAAAGAGCTTGTCCAAAAATAATGGATTAGCCGTTGAAGCCGGTACCGAGACGGCTCGTCTCGGCTTTCTTTCAACATAGTTCAGCAATCTTAATTTCATGATTTATAACAACTTATAAAGATTACGAAGTTTTTTATTAATTGTATGCCCTGACGAGCTTCAGGGTTCCGGTTTTAATATTTTGAGACAGCCTTGAAAGAGCATGTCCCAAAATACAATAAACCGTTCAAACCGGTAATTGGACGGCTCGTCCGGTGGGGTGAGCAAAACTCATCAATTTATAAAAAATTGTAAGTTCAATATTGAATTGTAATGAGTAACTAAAATCTTGAAAATGCCGTTTTAAGTTCTCATAACCCTGCACTTTCAGTGCAGGGATTTAAAATCACTACTTAATTTCCCTCACCTGTCAGATATTTTTTTCTCAGAAAAAAAT
>CAZJNG010000236.1:0-4683 GCA_964547265.1 uncultured Candidatus Cloacimonadota bacterium
CTTTTACACCATTAGTTTTTTCCCACACAATATCTCTTTTAAATATAAAACCACTTCCCATTGATGTAAATGGTCTGTTAAGCTCTCTCGGTGAAAAAAAGAATCTGAAGAAATCATCATCAAAAGGCAATCCTCTCTGAGTAACTCGTCTTTCACCTTCAACCTGAATATTAACAACTGACTCTCTGACATTTCTTACAACATCAACAAAAGGACCTTTAGGATTTGAAGAATGTAAGATTCCAAAACTACCGACCAGTATAGTTAAGACTACACTTAACATTATTAATTTCAATGCGTTGTTTCTCATTTTATCACTCCTTTATCATAATGCATTTTATATGATTAACTAAAAACTAATCATGATATTACAAGAAAAAGAATAATTGAAGTCTATACTTTTAGAAAAGTAATACTATTACCTTATATACTTAGCTAAAATTTTATTATAAGTACCATCTTGCTTTAGCTTTTTCAACTCTTCTTCGTATTCAAATTTTAAACCCGAGTAATCGTGGTGCTTTGAAAAAGCTAAAAAACTTGGAACAGCTTCAATAACAGGATAAATTATTTCTACTTTACTGTGAATATCAAGCATATCAATCAAATAATTTGCACCTGCTACATTATTGATTAATAAATCAACCCGATTAAACAATAGGTTACGAAAATTTGCTTCCCCATCAACACTGTCAACCGTTTGCAAGGATAAATCAATTAAAGCTTTATCAAATTTCATGCCATAATTAACACTATAAACTGTTCCAATTACTTTTTCTCTGACAGACCTGAAATCGCCATTAAAATCAATCCTAGAACCTTTTAGTTTAAACAAAGCTATTTCTTGATTAATTAAAACTTCTTTAGTAAAATCGAGATATTTTTCTCTTTCCTCTGTCTTATAAATTGTAAATACAGCATCTGCTTTCCCATTTTGTAAACTGTATAATGCTCGCGACCAAGGAATAATTTCCATATCAAAATTATAACCTAAACGCTTAAAGACTTCTTCAATAATCTCATAAGCACAACCTTTTATTATTCCATCTTCTATATACTGATACGGAGGATACTGTAAAGAAACTATCTTTAAAGTATCTGCTGACTGTGCAAAACTTGGCACAACACAAAAAATAAAAAAAATAAAGGCAATCAGATATTGCTTCATAAAAACTCCTTATAGTGATATAATAACTATTTTCGTTAAAAAGCAAATTAAAAACTATAATAATTTCCTAATTTCACCTACACTAATAAATTTAAAATATAACAAACTCATTACAAACAAAATAATCAAAGAGACACTACTATACAAGCTCTTTAATCCCCAATAACTTAAGGCATAATCAAGACTAAAGAAAATAACAGATAATGCTAAACACAAAAATATTTTTTTCAAAGGATAGACAACGGTTATCATCTTTTGTCCAACTCTGAAATACATTAAAAACAACAAGATTGAAGATAGTACAGTTGTCATAGCAGCACCCATATAACCAAATTTAGGTATTATAAGAATATTCAACCCAATATTTACAATCGCTCCTATGAAAGTTAAGTAAGCATTCCATATAGTTTTTTTTATATATAGAATATGGTAGCTAAACATTATCCGCAAACCATCAAAGATATAAGCAAACAATAGTACCGGAATAATCTTTACTGCATCAAGATACTCAACTGACTTTGAAAAAACTTGCAGAATGTCTAAAGAAAAAACTGAGATTATCAAAAATAAAGAACATAAGACAATGCTTAAATAAAGCATAATCTTGGCTAAAAATACCTTTCCTTCAGCAGATGAGAATGATTTTAATGCCAAAGGCAGAACTCCCAGATTAAAGGCTTGTAATACCAATAAATTTACTATGCTTGAGACTTTATAACCAAGAGTATATATACCTACCTGCCCCAAATCCTTGATATAGCTTAATACATACCTGTCACCCAAACTCAATAAAATACCACCTAAACCAACAAATACCAAAGGAAAACTATACTTTAGGATAGGCTTAACTTCTTCTCTTAAAAAACTAAATCTTATGTTTTGTAAAATCAAAGGAATACTACAGATCAGGAAAACTATATTTCCTGCTATACTACTCCAAAACACTGCCTCTATACCCATCTTATAGTGTTTTATCAATAATACATTTAACCCTAGAGTTATTACTGCTCTTAATATCATTGAAAAAGAATATAAAACAGGTTTTTCTTTGATTCTGATTAGGTTAAGCGGTATTCTGTTGATAATATCAATATAGACACCAACTAACATTAATATGATTAAATAGGTAAAAGATACACTCAAATCACTATAAGAATTAAATAAATACGCAGATATCTGACTTACAAATGGCAAAAACAATAAACTAAATATTGCCAAAACACCAATTGTAAGAGTCAAAATTGTAAAGACAACTGAATGCTCTTTTTGCCCGAACGAGCTATCTACTCCTGAATGACTATCAGATAACCACCTAACTAATGCAGATGAAAGATTTAAAGATAAAACACTTGATAAAATCAAAGAACTTGTTTCTAAAATACCTATTACGCCATAGTCAGACACCTTAAAAACTGATGTATATAACGGTAAAAGCAATAAACCGATAAATTTAAGTAACATGTTTCCTGCACTGTACAAAAGCACATGATAAGATGTTTTCTTTATACTAAATACCTGATTATTCATTTATTGTACTCTTTATAGCTATTAATATATAAAAATGAGGCAGTTTACATTACTGCCTCACATTATAGTTTATTTAGTTATATCTTTGAGATACCATTTAAAGCAATCCATCTCTTCTCAACATTGCATCGGCATCAGGTTTTCTGCCTCTAAATTTTTCATACAAATCCATTGGATGAGCGGTATTACCTCTGGCAAGAATATTATCTTTAAATGATTTAGCAGTTTCTTTATTAAAGATACCGTCCTCTAAAAACTTTTCAAAAGCGTCAGCTTCTAAGACTTCAGCCCATTTATATGAATAGTATCCGGAAGAATATCCTCCTGCAAATACATGACCAAGACTTGTGGAAATACATGATGTTTCAACCTTAGGGAATAGTCTGAATTTGTCGGTTACTTCATCTTCGTAAGCCTTAACATCATTAATCTTTTCAGGGTTAATTGTATGCCAAGCCATATCAAGTACACCAAAGGTTAATTGTCTGATATTAAAATAGCCTTTGTTGAAGTTTTTAGCAGCTTTAACTTTTTCTACAAGTTCTCGTGGGATGATTTCATCGGTCTTATAATGATGAGCAAAAAGTTCAAGAGTTTCATCTTCAAGCACCCAGTTTTCCATAATCTGTGAAGGCAACTCAACAAAGTCCCAGTAAACATTTGGACTTGCTAGTTCTGAATATGTACAATCTGATAAAAGACCATGTAAAGCATGTCCAAATTCATGGAAGATTGTCTCTACCTCACTAAGACTAAGTAAAGAAGGAGTATCCTCTGTTGAAGGCGTAAGATTGCCAACTATTCCAACATGAGGTCTGTCTATTTTTCCTTTGAATAGTCCCTGTGTCTTAAATGATGTCATCCAAGCTCCACCTCTTTTTGTTTCACGAGGGAACAAGTCAATGTACAATAATCCGACAAAATGCTCATTATCAAAGACTTCGTAAACTTCTACTTCTTTATGATATACAGGTATTTCATTATTCCTGGTAAAGCTTAAATTATATAATTTTTCAGCTACTTTAAAGATACCCTTAATACAGTTTTCTGCTTTAAAATAAGGTTTTAGCTCTTCTTCATCAAAGCCAAATTTTTCTTTTTTTAGCTTTTCTGAATAATATGCGAAGTCCCAACCCATTAATTCTTCAATATTATCTAATTTTTTAGCAAAGTCTTTAATTTCCTGAACTTCTTTCTTAGCAGCAGGTAAGGCTATCTCATAGATTCTATCTAAAAAATTTGTTACTGTCTCAGGTTTTTCTGCCATGCGTTGTTCAAGAACATACTCAGAATGTGATTCATAGCCCAATAACTTTGCTCTCTGATAACGCAAATTAACTTCCTTAAGGATGATATCACAGTTATCATATTCATCTCTGAAAGCTCTTTTTCCTGAAGCTAAAGCTATTCTTTTTCTTAACTCACGATTCTTGGCATAAGTTAATACAGGAGTAATACTTGGTGCTTGTAAATTAAATAACCAACCTGACTCCATTCCCTTTTGTTTAGCTCTGAATTCAGCTGCCTTTAAATCATTTTCAGGGATTCCTTCAACCTCATCTTTATCAGTAGTATGATAGAAAAAAGCATTGGTAGCATTCAATACATTTTTTGAAAACTGTGGACTAAGAACTGATAACTGCATATCTATATCCAACAATTGCTTCTTTTTTTCATCGTCTAACAAAGCACCATTTCTGGTAAAACCTAAATATGATTTCTCAACAAGTCTTTTTTCTTCAGCACTTAAGTCTTCATTTTGCATATTATTATAAACATACTTAACTTTTTCAAAGATTACAGGGTCCATACTAATTTCACTGCTGAATTGTGAAAGCATCGGAGAAATCTTTTCGGCTAAAGTTTTAAACTCGTTATCTGATTCAGCAGACATTAAGTTAAAATATATCCCAATAGGGTAGTTTAAATCTTCAGAAGCTGTTTCAAGAGCTAAAATAGTGTTTCTAAAATTAGGTTTATTCTGATTA
>CAZJNG010000237.1:0-4679 GCA_964547265.1 uncultured Candidatus Cloacimonadota bacterium
CAAAACTAATAAATCTTTACAAGAATATATAAAACAGACTAATATTAGCAACCATAAATTAAGAGATTGTATTCTTTGGTATTTCAAGAGTTGAATCTCCTATGAAACTAATTTATTTATAAGAGTATTAATGTTCAAAATCTAATCAATCTTTTCAGTCCTTTTTCTTTTGATAAACAAGTTATACATTCAAATATTCCTTTTATTATTTTATTATTTATATAGTATTCTTACTAAACCTTATGCTTACTAAGATTAGTTATTCTATTCTCCTATAAGGGATAGTATAATATTATACTTCACCAATAAATTAACCGGAAGCATAAGAACCAAGCTCAACTACGAGGTATAATCCATCAATGGACGGTCGGTTTTTTTATAAAAATCACCAACCATGCATATTATTTTCATACCATTTTTACAGACATTTATGGCTGATGAGAGCTCGATTCACATTCGCTTCGTTCACTACAAGTCAAGTTCGGCTATGCAAAAGAGAGTCCCTGTTTAAAAGAAACTCCCTTAATGATTAATAATTAATAACTAAGCTATGCGCTTTCTTCTATTTCTTTTTCTTTTTCATAGATGAACTGCTGAGTATAAAGTCTATAATAGTAGTTTTGGTTTTTAAGCAACTCTCTGTGAGTGCCCATTTCAACAATTTCTCCATTTTTTAGAACAATTATCTTATCAGCATCGACTATTGTTGAAAGTCTGTGAGCAACAATGATAGAAGTTCTGTTTTTAAGAACTTTTTTAATGGCATCTTGTATCAGCCTTTCCATTTCAGTATCTATAGAAGAAGTTGCTTCATCCAAAATAAATATTTTTGGGTCAGCTATAATTGCTCTGGCAAAAGAGACTAATTGTTTTTGACCTGTTGATAAACCTTTACCTTCTTCACCTACCTTGGTGTTGTATTTATCCTGCAACTGATTTATAAATTCATCTGCCTGGACTATTTTAGCTGCTTCTATAATATCTGCATCTGAAGCATTTAAATTTCCATATCTGATATTATCTCTGACACTGCCACTAAACAAATGAGGATTTTGTAATACATAACCAAGATTTGAATGTAGCCAGTCAAGCGATCTTTCTTTTACATTTACTCCATCTATTAGAATTTCACCGCTCTGTGGTTCATAAAAACGACAGATAAGGTTAACTAAGGTGCTTTTACCTGAACCGGTCTCCCCTACCAATGCTATAGTTTCTCCTGCTTTAATTTTCAGATTAAAATTATCAAACACCTTTTCACCGGTTTTATAACTAAAACAGACATTTTTAAACTCAATGTCTCCCTTAAATTTGGGATATACTTCTTTTTTAGGTTGAAATATGGTTCCGTAAACCTCAATAACCTTATCAGTATCTGTAATTTCAACATCAGTTTCAAGTAAAGTTAACAATCTTTCAGCCGCTGCCTGCGCACTTTGCAACTCTGCAAACATTCTGGCGAGTTCATAAATAGGATCAAAAAACTGAACTGAGTATTGTATCATTGCAATAAAAGTACCGACTGTAATTACATTCATCCAGTAAGCATTTCCACCACGCCAAAGTACAAGTCCTGTACCTATAGAACCCAACACCATAGCAATCGGTAAATACAATGAAGATAAAATAGCTGAACGCACAGAAGAACCATACATAGATTTAGTTAATCCTTTAAACTCATCCACATTTTTATCCTCTCTAACTAATGTTTTGGTAGTTCTTGCTCCCATAATACCTTCGTTGATTGCTCCTGTCATTTTTGAGTTTACTTTGCGAACATCTCTGTAAGCCTTAAGTAATCTTTTTTGAAACCATACACTTACTACAGCCAAAACAGGAACAACCGTCATAGCTAACAAAGCTAATTTCCAGTTTAAAACAAACATAATAGCAGTAATACCCATCATCATAGTCAATCCCCATGAAATATCTACTATACCCCAGGCAATTGTATCACCTAACCTGCCGGAGTCTGATGTCATTCTTGAGATTATCCATCCGGTTGGAGTATTATCATAATACGAATATGATAATTCTTGTAGTTTTTCAAATCCTTTCTTACGAATGTCATAACATACTCCCATATCTATCTTGGCAGCAACGACTATCAAAAGCCAGATATTTAAAGCCTGACAACAAATCACTGTCACAAATAATATAATGAAACCATAAATCCCGCCTAAAGATTTTGGGATTACAAAATTGTCTATTGCATATTTTGTAAACAAAGGGAATGTAGCATCTACTCCCGCATTAAATATCATTATAAACACTAAACCTATCATATATTTTTTATAAGGCAACAGATAGCTCAACAGCTTTTTCCACGCCTTAAAATCAAGATTTTCGGTATAATCTTTTTCTTCCCATTGATTCATAATCAAGCTCCTTTAAAAATGTCTAAATCAGTTTTTTCATCTGTATCGGTTGATTTTATCTGAGCCTGCTGAAGTTCTAAATTTAAACAGTCCTCAAGCTCACTTTGTAACTTCCAAATCCTCTGATACGAACCACTTTGATTAATCAATTCTTCATGAGAACCACTCTGTAACAGTTCTCCATGATTTAACACAAATATCTTATCAGCATTCATCACAGAACTCAATCTGTGTGCAATAATAATGACTGTTATTTTACCTGAAAGTTTCTTAAGTTGTTTCAATATATAACTTTCTGTTTCTGTATCGACTGCACTTAAGCTATCATCAAAGATAAGCACAGGTGTATTCCTGATAATTGCTCTGGCGATAGCAATTCTTTGCTTTTGTCCTCCTGAAAGATTTACCCCTTTTTCTCCAAGTAAAGTATTGTACCCCTTTTCAAAAGACTTTAAAACATTATGAACTCCTGCAATCTTTGCAGAATTTTCGACCATCTCAATATCAGATTCTGGACATGAAATCTTAATATTTTCAAGAACTGTCTTAGAATAAAGAAATGGTTCCTGTAACACTGTTCCAATATTTTCTCTTATCCAATATCTGTCAATTTCTCTCAACTCAAAATCATCAATCTTTATACTGCCCTCATAATCATAAAACCTTAATAAAGCTTTAATAATACTGCTTTTACCTGAACCTGAAGGACCCATAAAAGCTACTGTCTGCCCGGCGTCAATTCTAAGATTTAGATTATTTAGTACTTTTTGATCATTTTCATAAGACATTGAAAGATTTTGAAATTCAATTCTGCCCTTAATCTTAGGCTTTATACCCTTAGGTAAATCTTTTTCTGTTTTCTTTGATATAATTTCATAAATCCTACCCCATGAAACACTTGCCTTACCCATATCGGTAAGAACCCGTCCCATTTGCCTGATAGGAAATAAAACCGCAGTTTCATAAGACAAAAATACAACTATCGTACCAACGGAAATTTCTCCCCTTGAGGCAAAAACAGTTCCTGCTACAATTACCCCTGCAATCTGCAAAAAACAAACCAAATCCGAGATAGACCAGTAATAGGCAAGTAAAGTTATCAGATATTCACCTTTATCCCTAAAATCCCTATTTACTTCGTCAAACTTTTCTATCTCATAATTTTCTCTTGCAAAAGCTCTGACAACCCTGATACCTGTTATATTTTCCTGTAAAACGGTCGAAAGTCTTGCTTCTGCTTCATCTGATTCCTGAAAAGCATGTTTTATCTTTATAAAAAATATAAAAGCTGATAAAAATATCACAGGCACTGCAAGCATTGCATAGAAGGTCATTTTTGGACTTAAGTTTATCATTAACGGCAATACCAGCAACAACATCAGAGATGCTCTACCTACCTCTATTAACTGAGCAGCAAAAAACCTGCGAACAGTCTCAACATCTGAAATACATCTTTGTATCCAGTCTCCTGTTTCTGCTTTTATATGATCAGCATAAGGCAGGTTTTGAATATGTTCATACATTTTTTCTCTTATTTTCTTAGCAATACCTTCAGAAGCTACAGCCGCCCATTTACCTTTAACAAACTGAAATACGCCCTCTATAACAGCTATACTCACCAGCAATAATGACAATAAAAAAATTCTTTCCAAAAAGAACTCTCTGCCTCCAAACAGCTCAAATATTCTTAACAGATATTTATTTTCCGGCATTTCTCCGGCTATAATATTATCAATCGTAAATCTTATTATCAGTGGATTGGAAAAGTGAAACAAAGCTGCAAATACAATTGAAAAAATTGCTCCCATATACATCAATTTATAACCCATACTTATCTGTAAGAACGCTTTCCATTTACTCATCTTTTCTCCTTTCATTTTTTAGTAAATATTTGTTTAGTCCTTGCCCAATCCGTGAAATTTAGTGAAAATAAAAAGCCACGGATTTTTAAACCCGTGGCGAAGATTTTTATTAATCCACGGATTCTTAGGTCAAATCCGTGGAAATTTAGTTTATATTAGTTTCCTAATTTCGGACAGACCGGTAGTGGGCAAGACAAAATTACCTGCTGACGCAAAAGTTCTAAGTAAAAATGATTTAAACTTATTTTGACTGTACATACTACCATCCTTTCTTTATATTAATTATTACATCTAAAATTTTATGAATAAAAGTGTCAATACTTTTTTTAATGATTCGCATTTTTTAGTTTTATTTATGATTTTGAAATTAAATGAGACTGTATGAGAAATTAAATGAGACTGTGGGAAAAGGGCAGATTTTGAAATTAAATGAGACTGT
>CAZJNG010000238.1:0-4654 GCA_964547265.1 uncultured Candidatus Cloacimonadota bacterium
CTAAGAGAGATTATTACGAGGTTCTCGGGGTTGAGAAAAATTCAGATGACGAGACAATAAAAAGAGCATATAGAAAATTAGCAATGAAGTATCATCCCGATAAAAATAAAGATAATAAAGAAGCTGAAGAGAAATTTAAAGAGGCTTGCGAAGCTTACGAAGTGTTAAGTGATAAGGATAAGAGAGTTCGTTATGATCAATATGGTCATGCAGGGCTTGAAGGTGCCTTTGGCAGTGGTGGTTTCTCCTGGAACGACTTTACTCATCAAGGAGATTTTTCTGATATCTTTGGCGGATTTGATTCAATTTTTGAAGCCTTTTTTGGGGGTGGTGGTTCACGAAGAAGCCGTCAGCATTCAGGTCAAATGAAAGGTGAAGATTTAAGGATAGAAATGTCTTTATCATTAAAAGAAATTTATGAAGGCGTGACTAAGACAGTAAAGATTAATGTTAAAGATTCTTGTCCTGACTGTAATGGTACAGGTTCTAAAGACGGTAAAACTACAACATGTTCTCAGTGTGGGGGACAGGGGCAAGTCAGGCAAGTAAGACAGTCTTTGTTTGGTCATGTTCAGACAATAGTTGCCTGCCCAAGTTGTAAAGGTGAAGGAAAAATAATAGAAAATAAATGCCCTGCTTGTAGAGGCGAAGGCAGAACTCCTCAAAGTAAGAATGTAAATGTGAATATCCCTGCCGGTGTTTCTGAAGGTCAGTATATCAGACTTAGAGGCGAAGGTAATGCTGCTCCGCATGGAGGTATTAAAGGTGACATTTTAGTTCATATTCACGAAAAAGAAGACCCTATACTAAAACGAGAAGGTGCAAATTTATATTGTGAGTTTCCTATAACCTTTACTCAAGCCGCACTAGGCTCTGAAATTACAGTTCCTGTGATAAATAAAAAGATAAAGTTAAAGATTCCTGCCGGAACTCAGACCGGTAAAGTTTTCAAGATAAGTAATCAGGGTTTACCTCAGGTGAATTCTTCTATTATGGGAGATTTGTTTGTACAGGTAAATGTTGTTACTCCAACGAATTTAAGTAGTGAAGAGATACAGATTCTTGAAAAATTTAAAGAGTTTGACAATAAAAGAGATTTAAAACAAGATAAAAGTTTTTTTGATAAATTTAAGGATATGTTTAAATAAATGCCGTCATTTTTTATCAACTTTACTCAGGGTGATAAAATTCTTGATGTATATGGTGAAGAGTATCATCATATACATCGTGTCTTTAGATATACTCTTGATGATGAGATTAAAATTATTAATGGTAAAGGTTTGTATGCTAAAGCTAAGATTACAGAGATTTCCAAAAAATATTTAAGGCTTGAACTTATTGATTATAAGTATTTTAATAAGTCAGAAATAAAGACGGCATGTGCATTTTCATTGCTTAAAAACAAACATGACTTATTAATTATTGAAAAATTAACCGAGCTTGGAGTGAGTGATTTATTCCCTTTGAGTACCCGTTATTCTGTTAAGCAGTCTAATGACAATACTGTTGATAAATTTGAAAAAATTGCCATCAGTGCCGTTAAACAGTGTGATAATCCATATTTACCAAAGGTACACAATGTTAAAAAGCTTGAAGATTCAATAAAGTTAATCATTGAGAATGGCTATATCCCTTTGGTTGCCTCTGAGATTGAGAAAGAGAAGTATCTTTCAGATTATTTAAACAAAGGAAAAGCAGGTAATTACTGTATTCTTATTGGTCCTGAGGGTGGTTTTCATGAAGAAGAGTTTAATCTGTTTGAACGATTAAATATCTCGCAATTTTGTTTAGGAAATCATATTTTAAGAGCAGAAACAGCAGCCATAACCGCAGTTTCTCAGTTAGTAGCGTTTAATCTGATTAATGATAAAAACTGGTTTTAAAAAGGTAATATATGCATAATAACAATATTAAAATTGAAATTGTAAAATCAGCTGATTTAGGACAACTGGTTGAACTGTATAAAGATGCCGGTTGGTGGGTGGAAGAGAATGACAGTCAAGATCCTGAGTTTTTAAACAAGATAATTCAAGGTTCTTTTTGTTTTGTTTTAGCTACCCTTGACTCAAAAATAATTGGTATGGGTAGAGCTATAAGTGATGGTTGTTCAGATGCTTATATACAAGATGTAGCCGTTCACAGCAGTTTAAGAGGTCAAGGCATCGGGCAAATGATAATGGATAAAATTATCAGTCATTTAAAAGAGAAAAAAATTAGCTGGATTGGCTTGATAAGTGAACCTAAGGCGGTAAGCTTTTACCGTAGATATGGTTTTTCAGAGATGAAAGATTTTGTTCCCTTTTTGTTAAAAGAAGGTCAAAATGAAGTTCGATAAAGCCTTAAAACTTGTTGGGCTTGAAGATATACCACTGATAAGCTCATACTTAGAGAAATATCCCTCAGAAAACTGTGACTTTAATATTTGCAATTTGCTTTGTTGGGGTAAGTATTTTAAGCTGGAATACGGAGTAGTTAATGACAGGTTGTTATTGTTTAACCCTTATTATGGTTATTTGTTATTTCCAATAGGAACTTATTTTTCCGCAAAAGAGTTATATGAGATAAATAATTGTTGTCAAGATTTACACGGTAATGTCGAAATTATGGTTGTACCGGAGGATTTCGTCTTAAAAAACCCTGACCTTGAAACATATTTTGAGATAACAGATGATGAAGATTGGAATGATTATATTTATTTGACAGAGAGTTTAATCAATTTATCAGGTAAAAAACTGGCTAAAAAGAAGAATTTAATATCTCAGTTTAAAAGATTGTATCCTGATTTCGTTGTTAAGTCAATTACAGAAAATGATTATGATGAGATATTAGACTTTTCATATCACTGGAAAGAAAGCCAAAAGAGAGAGGATGATTACCTTGATATTGAGTTCGAAGCAATTAAAAATATCCTCAGTCATTGGAAACATCTACCTTGCGAAGGATTAAAGATTTATGCTGATAATAAACTTGTGAGTTATGCAATATTTAGTCCTCAAACAAGCGATATGTACACAGTTCATTTTGAAAAATTTGACCCTGATATAAAAGGTTCTGCTCAGATTATAAATTTCGAAACAGCCAAGCATTTGGAGTTAAAAGTTCAATTCATCAACCGGGAACAAGATATGGGTGACGAAGGAATAAGACAAGCGAAACGCTCATATCAACCTGTTAAAATGGTAAAATTTCATAGACTAAAAGTTAAATAATAGAACAGTGACGGCTCGTCTGAGCAAAAAAAGGAAGTCCCTGCTTCGTGAGGAACTCCCTTTTTTGTCTATTCTTGATTTTTCTTTAAATCGTACAGACTAAGTTCTGCAAATTTTTGAATAATAGCCTGTTCCACGCAGAAAGGAATGTAGTTCTTTAAGCTACCTCCTAAACCAACAATTTGCCTGACCATACTTGAGGAAAGGTAAAGATAGCTCGCATCCGGCACTAAAAATATTGTTTCAATATCAGCATTAAGGTTTTTATTCATTAGAGATAATTGCAGTTCATATTCAAAGTCAGATACAGCTCTTAAACCTCTGATAATTGTTAAAGCATTCATAGATTCAGCAAATCTTATTGCCAATCCGTCAAAGCTTACAACCTTTACTTTTGAGATATGCTCAACTGCCTTAGTACAAAGCTTCACCCTTTCATCTGTCGAAAAAAGAGTGTTTTTGCCTGTAACATTAGCAACAGCTAAAATTATCTCATCAAATAAGCGAGTAGCTTTAGTAAGTATATTTAAGTGACCATAAGTAATAGGGTCAAATGTCCCAGGATATATTGCTATTTTCATCTGAGATTACTTCTTTGATCTGATAGCTTCAAGTTCTTCAACCTCTTTAGGTATCATATAGCTTAAGTTTTTATGTCCATCCGCAGTTACTAAGATATCATCTTCAATTCTGACACCAATCTTTTCTTCAGGGATATATATTCCCGGTTCAACAGTAATAACCATACCTTCTTTTAAGATAGAATCTCGAGGACCAAGATCATGAGTATCCATTCCAAGATGATGTCCTACGCTATGCATATAATATTTTGTATAATCTTTAGGGTCTTCAATCAAACCTAATTTCACACAAGCCTCACCGATAAGCTCAGTGGTTTTCTTATTTAAATCAGCCATTCCTACACCGGGTTTAATCATCTCAATAATAGCTTTTTGTACATTTAAGACTGCAGAATATACTTCTTTCTGTCTGTCAGAGAAATTCTCTTCTATTGGGAAAGTCCTGGTAATATCAGCACTGTAATTATTATACAAAGCACCTACATCACAAAGCACAAGTTCATTATCCTGAATTTGGGTATCATTTTTAATATAGTGTAAGGTAGTTGCATTAACACCACAAGCGATGATTGGAGCAAAGCCAAATTGAGTAAGTCCGCGTCTTCTCATTTCATAAAACAACATAGCTTCTAATTCATATTCGTGCATACCGGCTTTAGCATTTCTAAAGATTGAATCAAGACCGATACCTGTAATCTCAATTGCTTTAGTTAGATTGTCAATCTCAGTTTGGTCTTTAATTGATCTGAGAGGCATCATTAATTGATTTACATCATGGAAACTTAAATGTATAACTCTTTCTTTGACCTTTGAAACAAAGAATAGTGCAGGAGTGAGAGGTTTTCTCAGTTGCTGAAGTCCTGC
>CAZJNG010000239.1:0-4648 GCA_964547265.1 uncultured Candidatus Cloacimonadota bacterium
TTAACCATTTTTTGTAGTTTTCGATCTGGGTTTTGTCTTTTTCTTTGTCCAAAGATATTTTTAAAATTACTCCTCCTCCTGATGAATATACTAATAAGTATTCTTCAGATTTACTGGTAAAGAAGTCTTCATTTTTTTCATAAACTATACCTACAACCTTTTTAAAAGGGATTATTTCGCCGATTTCATTTTCAAAATATTTATTCATTTGATCCTCCTTAATGATAGACATAATATAATACGAAAACATAAATCAGTCAAATATATTCTTATAATTATGTAATTTTTTTATTCGTGTCCGGTTTTTGTGCTTGATGTCTGACTTAATATTATAAATGTTGTAAAAAAGTTACCTTCCTTATCTTTTCCATAAAAAAGAAGCTGATTTTTTCTTTTTTTTTGCTTTGACTAAATAAGCATATTATATTTTTTTGTAATAGGATTAATAATAACTAAGGTATGCGATGAAAGATAAATTTGATGTAATAGTTGTAGGTGCCGGACACGCAGGAGTTGAAGCAGCTCTGGCAAGTTCAAGAATGGGAGCAAAGACAGCACTCTTTGTTATAAAACTTGAAAGCGTAGGCAGGATGTCTTGTAATCCCACTGTCGGAGGACCTGCAAAAGGTCATCTGGCAAGAGAAATAGATGCTCTGGGTGGTGAGATTGGCTACGCTGCTGATATTACAGGCATTCATTTTAGGATGCTTAACCAAAAAAAAGGTCCAGCCGTATGGGCTCCCAGAACTCAAAACGATCGACACGAATATAGCAATTTTATGCGTATAACTATTGAAAATCAAGATAATTTGTTTTTAATAGAATCACAGATAACAGATATAATTATCAATAACAACTCAGCTTGTGGAGTTGTCAGTATAATAGGCAAAGAATATTATGCCGATAAAATCATCCTTGCCAACGGAACCTTTCTCAACGGAAAGATTTGTGTCGGTAGTAAAGCCTACCCCGGTGGCAGATCAGGTGAACCTTCAGATGATTTTATGTCAGACAAATTAATAAACTTAGGCTTTAGATTAGAAAGATTTAAAACCGGGACACCTCCCCGAATAGACATCAATAGTGCAAATTTTAATCAACTTGAAACACAGCCCGGAGATGAAAATCCATCAGGATTCTCTCATTTCAGAGATTTAAAACTTGAAAATAAGATTTCTTGCTACCTTACTCACACTACCGAAGAAACTCATCAAATTATTAAAGATAATCTAAAAAACTCAGCACTCTATGGCGGTTTCATCACCGGTACAGGTCCTCGCTACTGCCCTTCAATCGAAGATAAAATAGTTAAATTTTCTGATAAAAATCAACATCATGTTTTTGTAGAACCTGAAGGACTTAGCAGCAGAGAAGCTTATGTGAATGGGATATCTAACAGCTTACCTGCCGATATTCAAGAAAAAATTGTTCACTCAATCCCCGGCTTACAAAACGCAATCATTATGCGTTACGGATACGCAATCGAATATGATTATATTGTTCCATCTGAAATACTGCCTACAATGGAAACAAAAAAAGTAAAAAACCTTTATTTTGCAGGTCAAATAAACGGGACTTCCGGCTATGAAGAAGCAGCCGCTCAAGGAATGACTGCCGGCATAAACGCTGTTCTTTCTCTAAACAACCCAAAAAACAGTTTAATCTTTAACAGAGCTGAGTCATATCTAGGGGTTCTAACTGATGATTTAGTCACCAAAGGCACTAATGAACCATATAGGCTATTTACTTCAAGAGCAGAATACAGACTTTATTTGAGACAGGATAATGCAGACGAAAGACTTATGCCTCTTGGTTATAAACTTGGATTAATCCCTGAATCAAGATGGCAAAGATTTTTAAATCAACAAATGATTGTTCAAAGAGAAATTGAGCAACTAAAAAACATGACTTCATCAAAACATAAAGACCTGTCTCAGCCGAACAAATTAATTAATTTACTTAAAAGACCTGAGATTGATTATTTCAAACTTACCGAATACGGATATACACTTCCCCATGACCTCAATACAGAAATAATCAACAAAATTAACATTCAAGTAAAATATGAAGGTTATCTAAAAAGACAACAAGAGGAAGTGGACAGGTTTTCCAATATAGAAAATATCAAAATAAATATTGAAATGAATTTTATGGAAATACAAGGTGTTTCTACCGAAGCTAGAGAAAAGTTTCAAAAGATTAAACCACAAACAATAGGTCAGGCATCAAGAATACCCGGAGTCAATTTCACCGACATCCAGGCACTTATGATTTTCCTGAGAAAAAAAGATTAATTTAAGGGAGCATATATATGAAATTAACTCAAAACGCTAAAACCGTTCTGGAAAAAAGATACTACAAAAAAAACAATCAAGGCGAATTACAGGAAGACTGGAACGGCATGATAAACCGTGTCAGTAATAACATCGCTCAAGATAACCATGAAAAAGCTGAACGATATTTTAAACTCTTGAATTCAGGTGCATTCCTGCCTAATTCACCTACGCTGATGAATGCAGGTAACGATTTACAACAACTCTCTGCCTGCTTTGTTTTACCCGTCGAAGATAGTATGGAAAGCATCTTTACCTCAATTAAAAACGCAGCCCTTATCCATAAAAGTGGCGGAGGTACAGGCTTTAGCTTTTCCAGATTAAGAGAAGCTGATGCCAGAGTAAGAACTACCAACGGAGTTAGCAGTGGTCCCTTGACTTTCTTAAAAGTGTTTAATGCTGCCACTGACGCCGTAAAACAGGGTGGAACTCGCAGAGGTGCCAATATGGCTATCCTAAGCGTTACTCACCCTCAGATTTTAGAATTTATCAAATGTAAAGAAAATACAAGCGAACTGACAAATTTCAACCTCAGTGTCGGCATTACTGAAGACTTTATGAGAGCAGTTATGCAAGATGAAGAATACGAACTCATTTCTCCTCATACAAAAGAAATACACTCAAAACTCAAAGCCAAAGAAGTGTTCTCTCTTATCGTCGAAATGGCACATAAAAACGGAGAACCGGGCATTGTCTTTTTAGACAGAATAAACGAACATAACCCAACTCCACACATTGGAGAAATTGAAAGTACTAATCCCTGTTTTCATCCTGATACAAGAATTTCTACAGATAAAGGATTGGTAAAAATTTGTGATTTATACAGTAATGATTCTGAGTTTCAGGTTTTTACTGATGATAGAGTCATAAATGAAAAAATAGAAATCAATAAAAGAGACTACTATGTTAACGGCACAAGTGCCAGAAAAGCAAGAGTCCTAAAAACAGGCACTAAAAAAACAATAGAAATTTCACTCAAAAACGGACAAGCTTTAAAAGTAACACCTGACCATAAGATTTTTACTACATCAGGCTGGTTAGAAGCAGAAAACCTAAAGATAAATGATGAGGTATTAGTGCAATCAGGTAAGGGTTCTTGGGCAATTAATGACAATATTGGTAATGATTTAGGCTTATTGATTGGCTGGGCTCTTGGTGATGGTTGGTTAACTGCTGATGAAAAAGTTCTTGGCATGGTATTTGCCGAAAATGAAGAGTATATTTTAAATGTTTTAAGACCTATAGCTGAAAATTATAATGCAGGTAAAGGCACTCTCAACCAAAGAGAAAATGCATGTTGGCAGATTCTTTACAAAACAAATGAATTTATAAAATTAGTAAAAGAAATTGGTGTCAAAGGACTTAAAGCCCATCAGAAAAGAATTCCTGAAAGCTTTTTCACAGCTAAAAGAGAAACTGTCTCTGCAATGCTTAACGGCTTGTTCAGTGCAGATGGTACAGTTAATCACATTGATGAAAATCACAGAGATATAAGACTTACATCAACATCATTTATTATGTTACAAGATGTTCAGTTACTCTTACTCAATGAAGGTATTTATTCCAAGATATACGAAAGAACTCATTCTGAAACTAATAAATTTACCTATTTAACACAAGACGGAGAATTAAAAATATATGATTCAAAGCCTTATTATGAACTCATCATTAATGGAAACGATATCCCTGCATTTATAGATTTTATCCCTGAACTTCTACATAAAGAGAAGAATGAAAAAATGCATTCAATAAACAAAGAATCAAGAAAGAACACTAAATTCATCAGTGAAGTAGTGGCAATAAACCCTGCAGAAGAAACAGAAGTTTATGATATTCAGGAAGAAGTTACTCATTCACTTATTGCGAATGGCTTGGTAGTTCATAATTGTGGCGAGCAACCTCTATTGCCAAACGAGGCTTGTAATCTTGGTTCTATCAATCTTGTTTCTGTGATAACAGATAATAAGATTAACTGGGAATACCTAAAGGAAGTTGTTAGGGATAGTGTTGATTTTCTTGATGATGTGATTGACAAATCAAAATTCCCTCTGCCTGAAATTGATGAAATGGTAAAAGCAAACCGCAAAATCGGGCTTGGTATCATGGGCTGGGCAGAAATTCTTTATATGTTGGATATTCCATATAATAGTGATAAAGCTATCGATTTAGCAAAAGAGATAATGGAATTCATTGACTATCACGGTAAAGAACGCTCAATGGAGCTTGCCATAGAAAAAGGCTCTTTCCCTAATTTCAAAGGTAGTTCGTATGACAAAGGAACTCTAAAAAGAACTCCATACAAAAAAGACTGGAAT
>CAZJNG010000240.1:0-4638 GCA_964547265.1 uncultured Candidatus Cloacimonadota bacterium
ACTTCCTGCTGAGTTTTCAGGATAAGTTAGAAAATGATTTATTGTCTTTCTTGTTTCTTCATCAGCATTTTTTAAGACTTTATTGACAACATTTGCAGGCATCTCTTCAAGAAAATCCACAGTATCATCAATAAATAACTCTTCTATGATATTTTGAATCTCTTTATCGGAGATGCTTTCAATTACGAGCTGTTGATTATCTCTAGACAAATAAGAAAATACTTCAGCAGCTTTTTCTTTATTGAGTATCCTAAATACAATAATGACCTGATCTTTATCCAATAATTCAAACAAATCAGCTATATCTACAACATTTATTTTATCTATAATTGATTTTAACTCTTTGAATCTGCTTTCCTGAATCAGTACCATTACTGTATTTTTCATTGCTACTCCTAAATATTGGTTCAAAAACATACAATCTTAATATGCTAATTTAGTCAAGAAAAAACTAGTCACTAATCTTTTAATGCTCCTTTTTTCATCTAATCAGTTAAATTAAAAACCATAATCTAAAAATTAGTTATTTTATTCATCATTACTACATTTCTGTTAGTGCTTCACATCAATGAAACTTACTTTAGTAATAAACTCTAAGCAAAAAAAACAAATATTACTATTCTAAAATCGCATAACATTTCACATACCTGCAATTAACAAGAGACCTCCAAGATGGAAAATCCATCTTGGAGGTCTCTTGTTAATCGTCTGTAATCTCTTTTTATTATAATTATTTATACATGTTACTTGAATGAAAGGCTGCACTAAAAGTCACAAATCATTCAAAATGCTTAACGAATGGGTCGTCCAAGCGTGTCATTCCGGACTCAATGCAATTGAGTAAGTACTGAGCGTAGCTTACAATAGAAAAACAATCTCATCTTATTGATTAATATTACTTTAAATAGGCACAATAAATCTTTCGTTTCTCTGCAAGCTACACTCAGAATTATAAATAATTCTTGTTCACTAAACAATTAAAATATTGACTTTTGAAAATAAGGTTATATATATATTTTTATTTTAATTTTATGTTCTTTGATAATCCCCTGGATATAGTGTTGCATTTTTCTTAGCAATATAGTTGATGTAATTTGACTTCTGACTTCTTCAAAAGTTTTTACGGCACCCGGAACTCTATCAATAACTTTATAAATATGATACAAACCTACTTCAATTTCAATAGGTGAAACAATATCTCCAATAGATTTATCCAATAAATAATCATAACTTTGTATTAAATCTGATTTTGTCAGATATGCAGTTAATCCGTAACTCATACTTGCAAAAGGATCATTTGAATAAGTTTCAACAATTTGATTGAAATTTTTATTTTTCAAAGCATCATTATACGCTTGAAATGCTGTATGCCGATTATTAGTGACAACAACCTGTAGTTTAAAGAAATCTGTTTTTCTGTATATCTCATAATTATGTTTATACTCACTCATAAGATCTTTTTCGGTAATTATGTTTAAATTTTCTTCATAGAATCGAGTCATCATATAGTCAATAATCTCCTGAGATTGTGCTTCTTTAAGATTAACTTGCTCTCTATTCCATTTACTAAGAAAGATTTGATGATCGAAATAATTATTCTGTTCAGCTAATGAAAGAATTACTTTCTGACTTATAATCAATTGAGTATATTCAATTAACTCATTAAATGTTAATTGAGTAATATTTGTGATACCATACAAGTCAGATAATAAAACTGATAAATCCCTTTCGGTGATAGAATCATTAGTTAAATTATTTGTTGCTAATATATCATTACTTAAATTTATATTTTTTTGATTAAATATGACATTTATACTAAAGAAATTTAATCTACTATGTCGTTTAATCTCATTATAAGTTTTTAATTGCAATTCTGTTGCTTTATCCTGAAACAGAATGTTTTCAATATATCTCTTTGATTCTCTGAAACCGGGTTTTTTATCTCTATAATAAACAGTAAAACCGAACTCAGATTCAATAGGATTTGTTGCTTGTCCTGTTTTACTTAAAGCAATACTATGGTCGATCAAAAAATCTGGAAGTGAAAAATAATTAGATATTCCGACAATACCGGGTTTAATAAATCTTGATTTTGGAAAAAAAAGATTATAAACTAAATTAAAATCTTGTTTTTTGTTCAGTTCATTTGATGCAATTAGAATTTTTTCTTCAGCCTTGGGATCAGAATATGGAAAACTAATTGACTTAAGTGTGAATAAAGGTTGCTTATCATAATACTCTTTCATTTCTGCGGTTGAAATTTTTATAGTTTCTCTGGCATGAATCTCAAAAAAGAGTTCAAGCATGAGTTTATCTCTTGAATATTTTTCTTGTTTGAAAAATTGAGGTTGAAGTACATTGCGAATAACTCCTGTATTTTCAGCATGAATTAACAGGATTTTTTGATTAATCATTAAGTCTAATATATCGTTAATTTTTGATTCATCAAAAAATCCGTAATTCTTTCTTGAATATTCTTTTAAATGCCATAGAGTTATTTTTTCATCGTTAATGGTTGCCAGTACTGTGTTTTGGTCAGGATATTTAAATTTAAAATAATAAAATACAAACACTATTATGATTGCTGAAGAAATCATGACAAAACTAGCACCATTTTTTTTCATAATTATTCTTATTAATTAATTTGATTTTTAAAAATACGGTATCTGCCTGTTTTATCCATTAAGTTATTTGGAAACTTGTTTTTTCTAAAAAATTCAGTTATTTGTTGAATTCTTTCTTGAATAATTTCTTTTCTGTAGTGTTCATTATTTGATTCAAGATTATTATTAAGCATTCTGTTTAATAAATTCAGCACTTTAGTTGGATCATAACCTGCTCTGGCTGCAATGATTATACCTACCTCATCAGCTTCTTGTTCATACTTTTGTAATCTACCTCTAATTACAAGTTCATAAAAGTTGAAAATATCATTTTCTAAGCTTTTTTCAACTTCAGCAATTTCATCATCAAAACCACCGGTTGCTTCTGCTAGTTCATTAAAAGCATTTCCAGCTAATATTATTGGTTTTCGTTTTAAGATTTCCTGTAAACCATGAGCATAAACAACATGGGCAATTTCATGAGCAAGAACAACAGCAAGTTCAGCTTCATTTTCACAGGTTTTTAACATACCTTTGGTAACGAAAATTATCCCGCCGGGAGTAGCATAAGCATTAGGTTGAGCAATGTTTAAAATAAAAAATTTAAAATCAATATCTGTTATATTAAAAGCTTCAACTAATTGTAAGCCAATATGATTAACATAGTTTTGCAGTGGTTTATCATAATAAATACCTTCAGCTGCGATAACTGAGGAGATACCAAGTCCTAAACCGCTTTCTGCTTCAGTAAAATACTCTTGTCGAGGGAAAGATGCTTCTTTAGGTAATTTTACTCTTCTAAAATTTTGTCTTCTTGAAAAGCCCATATATGTATCTTTTTTAAAGTTTTTAAATGCTTTTTCGTCAACATTATAACTTAAAGCAAAATCAAGAAATTCAGAATCTCCATTAAATTTTTGAGTAAATGTCTCACCAAAACCTTTGATTCCCGCTGAAGTTGCATGTCTGCTTGTTTGCGTAGATGCTATTTGATTTGCAAGTATCTGTATTACATCATCTTTAGGTTCGGTTTTTTGCGTTGAAATCCTTGAGATGAAGCCTTCTTGATTATTTGAGCTACAAAAAACCTTAATCCACTGTTCACTATCTTCATCATCATCAAACTCGTGAGTAACTATCCTTAACTGCGTCCCACTATCTAATTGTGCTATAACGGGATAAAAAGTACCCGGACCTCTCCTTAACAATGAACCTTGCCTAACCACAATAATTGTACTTGCAATTAAACAACAAACAACTATCAACAATGTTAAAGTAATAATACTTCTTTTCATAATATAACTCCTTATTTAACTGTTAATCTAAAAATTCCATCCCATTCTTCAGGAGGATTATTTATCAAGAATTCACATCTTTCTTTCATAACATAACTTGCTTGATCATTATTTCCGAGTAAATAGACTTTTTCAAACAAAGTTTTCGCTTTTAAAAAATCTCCTGCTTGATAAAAGCTCAATGCTTTTTGATACTGAGAAATAAATAATATAGTTTTATCATTAACAAATTCAATTTCATCAATCAACTCAAAAATTCTGGTAGGTTCATTTTTCCCTTTAACTTTAAGTTGGTCAAGTTCTCTACAAATAAATAAATCCTTAACTTTTAACCATGTATTTTCACCGATTATAATAGAAGTTTTAAAGATTTTATTTACTGCTTCCAACCTTGCAGAAAGATTAACAGGATCACCAATTGCAGTATAATCAGCTCTTTTTGTTGAACCTATGTTTCCAACGACTATCTGTCCGCTATTTATACCTATTCTTGTTTTTTTATGAAAAAAACTGTACTCATCAGATTCATTAAGAGATTGAGCAAATTTTTTATGAGCTATTGCTGCTTTACATGCTAGAAGAGCATGATCTGTTCTGTTAAGCGGTGCACCAAATATTGCCATAAGCCCGTCTCCTGTATATTTATCTAACATACCATTATGATTTAAAATAATTCCGGTAAAATTTTCAAAATAGTTATTAAGTTCATAGACTAAGGTTTTTGGTTTCTTTTTTTCAGA
>CAZJNG010000241.1:0-4632 GCA_964547265.1 uncultured Candidatus Cloacimonadota bacterium
GAATTGATTTGACGAGTAGCTCGATTTCCATTACATTTGAATTGATGAGTTGTATAGGCAGTATTACTAATGATTCTCATAAATATTAAATCATCTCAATGTTCAAAATGAAAAAAACTAATTTTTTGATTGACAAGATAAATAAACATTAATAAAATGCCAATAAATAGGAGTGAAATGAAAGAGAATAAAGAGATTGATTTCTTATTACAGGGCAACCAAAGATTATGGGATATGGGTGCTTGGTTTGAACAGACAGCAGATTTTATTGTGTCTGACCTTGATGATATGTTCAAAAATCAATCAATTAAGCAATCTCCTCCAGAAGATTTAAGATTGATAACCAAAGTATGTAATAAACTTTTCTCTATAAACAGCAAAGATTTTGAAGAGCTAAATGATGTAAAAGTGGGAATAATTTTTTTCAAGACAAAAGAATTTCTGTTTGCAGAAGAATATTTGTTAAAATCAATGATTGTGAAATATGTCCGGGTATAATAACTTATTTTTTAGCAAAGATACAAGTAGAAAAAGCAAACTTCCGTAAAGCTAATGAATATTATCTAAAAAGTTTTAAGAGTATTCATGAGAAGCTTAATTTTTTTGAAAAATTAGAATATATTCTTCAATGGACATCTCTTTTTATAGAATCAGGTTATTTTTCATTAGCAGATAAAGTTTTTAATATGTTTTCTCGTAATATTCCTCCACAGATAAGCCCTATTTATGCACACATGTTATATGGTCTTTTTGTTTTAAACAATAAAACACATCAAACAGAGATTGCAATTTCTTATGCCAATTTATTACTTTCATGTCCGGCAGAGTATCTTGATTATGATGACTGGTACTCGATTCATTTATTTTGTGGAGAGTATAGTTCAGGGGTTAAAAAAAGTTTTGATAAAGCAATTTACCATTTTACACAAGCAAATATTTTTCTGTCAGGAAAGTGGAAAGCTTATCTAAAGGAAATTTCATTATTAAAAGATTTTTTAAAGCTTAGTGATTATCTTAATTTCAGAATAACCTACGAAGATAAAATGCAGGAGATTATTTTAGAAAACAACTTACATAGTAATCATTACATAACATCCTTGAAAAATGCTTATGAAGAGCTTGAATGTATGTATGAAAAAATGAAAGAGTTTTCTCTTACAGATAGCCTTACCGGACTAAATAATCGCAGATTTTTATGGAAAAAAAAGAATGAATTCATTACTCTGGCTTATGAGCAAAAAGCTCCTATAGGCTGTTTGATGATAGATTTTGATGATTTTAAAAGCATAAATGATACTTATGGACATATTGAAGGCGATAAAGTGATAAAGAAAGTCAGCCAAACAATTAAATCACACTTTAGAAAATCAGATATAGTAGTTCGTTTTGGAGGAGAAGAAATCTTAGTTCTAATGTTTAATACTCCAAAAAATGATTCACTAAGAATAGCTGAAGATTTACGGCAATTAATCGAAAACTTATTGATAATTGCAACAAATGAAGAAAGAATACAGGTAACTGTCAGTATAGGTGTTTCCACAACAGACAATATTCAGTCGTTAGATATGGATATTATTGACAAATTGATTGAAAAAGCTGACAGATTTTTGTTTGATGCAAAAAGATCAGGCAAAAACAGAGTTATATTACAAGAATAAAATATAAAAGGATAAATAGTTATGGCAAGAGTTATTGTTGAATCAGTGTATAAAACTTATGAAAATGGTTTTGAAGCGGCAAAAGATGTAAACTTCATTGCAGAAGACAAAGAATTTGTTGTCTTAGTCGGTCCTTCAGGTTGCGGGAAAACAACTACCCTCCGTATGATTGCAGGCTTAGAAACTATCACTAAAGGAAATATTTATATCGATAAAACTAAGGTTAATGATGTTCTTCCCAAAGACAGAGATATTGCAATGGTTTTTCAAAACTATGCATTGTATCCGCACATGTCTGTGTTTGATAATATGGCATTTGCCTTAAAACTAAGAAAAACTCCCAAAAAAGAGATTGCTGACAAAGTACACAATGCCGCAAAACTCTTAGGCATCGACCAACTACTCGATAGAAAGCCTAAACAACTTTCAGGTGGTCAAAGACAACGAGTAGCTTTAGGCAGAGCAATCGTTAGAAACCCAAAAGTGTTTTTATTTGATGAACCCCTCTCAAACCTAGATGCTAAAATGAGAGTTCAGATGAGAACAGAAATCTCAAAATTACATCATACCTTGAAAACAACAATGATTTATGTAACTCACGACCAAATTGAAGCTATGACTATGGGCAGTAAAATTGTAGTCATGAAAGATGGTTTAGTCCAACAAATAGACAGCCCTTTAAATGTTTATAATCACCCTGTAAATATTTTTGTTGCAGGTTTCATCGGAAGCCCTGCCATGAATTTCATTTATGGAGAGCTTATAAAAGAAGATAATCAACTTTACCTGCAAAAAGAAAAATTAAAGATTTTTATTCCTGAAGTAATAGCGTCTAAACTCAAAGGTTATAAACATAAAAACATTTGTTTTGGAATCAGACCTGAAGATATTTATGATTCCAGATATAACAGTATGGCTGAATTACCTGTTGACATTAACAGTATTTGTGAACTTGTAGAGCCATTAGGCAATGAATATATGGTTTATGTCAAAGCTGATACTCAAAACCTGACTGCAAGATTTGACCCTAAAGCCTTACCCGAAATTGATAAATCTCTAAAAATAAGCATGGATATGGCAAAAGCTCATTTCTTTGACATTGAAACAGAAATTGCTTTAACCTGACGCTAAAATGGACACAATTATAAAACTAAATTATTCAGAACCTGTATTGTATCTAGCAATACATAACGGAAATATGCTCAGAAATCCACTAAAAAAAACAATTGGGATTTCACCTTTACACCGTAAACTGGAAGAAGACCCCTTTACCGAACTTTTTATCAGTGAAAAAGATAATTCAATAATTCAAAATGCTTCCAGATTTGAATATGATGTAAACAGAAAAAGAGAGTCAGCTGTCTATGTGAAACCTGAAGATTGTTGGGGTATCCCAATCTATCCCGACTACAAACTTACAGACAAGGACATGAACCTTTCACTACAAAAATATGACTATTTTTATCAACAAACCACTAATATTATTGAAAAGTTTATCGACTTTTATGGAAAATTATTTATTTGGGATGTACATAGTTATAATCATCATAGAAAAGGTGCTAATGCTGAATTTGACAACCCTGATGATAATCCGGATATCATCTTAGGTACTAATCACTATAAATATATGCCTGAGAAATGGAAACCATTAATTGATGATATTGAAAAACATTTAAAAACTTTTTCATTTAAACACAGATATAAAAACAGAGCAGATATTGACCTTAATTTTGATGTCAAACAAAATATCAAGTTTCCCGGAGGCAATTTATCTCAACTTATAAATTCTAAATACGGTGATAAAGTTTGTTGTGTAGCTATCGAATTTAAAAAAATTTGGATGAATGAATGGACTCAAGAAATAGACTTAGAATGCTTTACTGAACTAAAAAAAGCCTTTGATTCTTGTGACCGACTTGTGAGAAACTTTCTTCATCGCATACAAGCTTAAAGGTTAATATATAATGAATAAATCATGGCTATATGCCTTACTTGCTTTATTTTTATGGGGCATACATGGTCCTGCAGGCAGATTTCTGGCTCAAAGTAATGTAGATATGTATTTTGTTTTTTCAGCAAGACTTTGGATAGGTACAATAGTATTTTTCATCTATTTACTAATAAAAAAAAATACAAACATTCACTGGTTTGACAATTGGAAAAAGGTTCTCATAATATCAGGAATAGGGATTGTCGCTAATACCGTCTTGTTTCATCTAACCCTTATATATCTGCCGGGAACATTTGTAATGATTCTGGAGAATCTCTCTCCTGTGTTTGTACTCATTGCTTCGGTAATCTGGCTGGGAATAAAACCAACACGAGCTGAGATTATGGCTTTACTCTTAGCTTTTACCGGGATTTTTTTAATCATTCTCGGGAAAGGAAGTTTTCCTGAGTTGTCTGATGGTTTTTATTTTGGAATCTTTCTTGGCATTCTTACCGGCTTAACCTTTGGAGCTTATATATTCTTTTCTGCAGATTTAGTTAGCCCGCTTAAAGATGAACCTATCAGGATTATTCGCTTCTTATTTAAGATCTTCTTTATCTCTTCAATAGTATGCAGCCCGTTTTTATTTACAGCTAAACAGTTACCTTATACAGGGCTACAATGGTTTTGGCTATTGGAAATGGGAGTATTTCAGAGTGGCTTAGCTTATTTATTTTGGAACTATGCCTTAGTTCATATAAAAGCAAATACGGCATCGATATTGTTTTTACTTACAATTCTCTTTACAACAGTTAATGAAGTTATCTTTATGAACCTAAAGCTGAACTTTCATTTAGTCAGCGGAGCAATCCTCATCAGCATTGCAGGCTATTGGATAACTATTTCTTTGAAAAAAAATAAAACTGTGTATTAAAAAATGAATATATCACCTATCAACTGATGAATCTTACAATATTTATGATTATTACTAAAGCCTTAAAGGAGTTATAATGGAATTAACCTCAGAAAATTTTCTGTTAATTG
>CAZJNG010000242.1:0-4607 GCA_964547265.1 uncultured Candidatus Cloacimonadota bacterium
AGTATATTTAAAAGTAGGAGGTATTTTTTTATCTGACACTGATTTGTTTCAAAAAGATGTATCAAAGCTTTTGAATGTATCTACCCGGAAGCATTTCAAGCTTATAAAGCAGTTATGCAGAATATTTCCTATATACTTTAACGAGATTGGTGCAGAAGGTGAGTTGAGAGATTTTTCTACAGAAATTGATGAACTCACTGAATGTAGAGATATAATTATTCATTTTTTAAGAAAACAAATCCATACGGAAAGTAATAATACACATATCAAACTAACAGAACAAATATTAGCATACTGGGAGTCTCATAACCTGGAACTATTATCAAATGCTCTACCTGATCATGTTTTACAACAAGTGACGCTAAGTGATTATAATTATGAAACTCAAAACCTGATTACTATGATAAAAGAAAAACATAATTATTCAATTAAAGATTTACTGAATTTTAGCAATAAAGAACTGAAGATGATTGAAGATTTGGACTTTTCAGTTATTGCAAAAAAAAGACTCATCTTATTGATAAGAATTTATAAATTACTAAAGGCAAAGTATTCATTTGATAGCGTTAATTTGATTCAAAATATTAGAACTTATAATTTCTTTTCTGAAAAAGTAATTATAAATCTAGCTCAGCAGTATCAGAAAAATGATAATTTTAGCACTTTATCCACCTTATATTCAATGATGGAGAAGCTTAAAAAAATCATTATTAAAGACGAAATTTCAGAAGCAAGAGAAGATATTTACTTTAAACGCCATATAGCTCCAGGCATACCTTCAATGTATGGCAGATATACCGAACCAAAGTTTGATGCTCTCGGCTTAACTTTCAGACTTGAAAGAGCTGCTATGCTGTTACTAGATAAAATAATAAGCTCAATAAACCTACAATATATCACTGCAAATACTTTAAAGAGAATTAATAAAGTTTTAGATTTAATAGCATATGGCTTACAGATAGATGGTATTGAAAATGAAAGTTTAAATTCCAGCATTAAAATGCTTAAGTATAGTCTTAAATCAAACACTTTTTCTTTAGAGCAGTATAAGAATATTTTTCAATTCATGCAAGACGGAGTTAAAGAGATTATAAATGAATTCTTTTTTAGAAGTTTTGACTCAGTGTTAAAAATTACACTGCCTGTCGTCAGTAATGAAACGCTTATTAGATATATTGGTGCAGAAAACAAGGAAATGTCCGATATACATCTGTTTCATCATAAAGTGTCTGAAAAGTTTTATCGTGAGTTAATAAGTTCTGCGTTTATTATTCAGAGTCTAGACAATTTTATCAGTTTAGTGTTAGATTCTTTTAGATTGATGCAAGAAACCTTTCCTGTTAGTTTAATTTCACAAGTTATGCATTATGACCCTGATAAGTTAATTAGTAGTCTTGATGAGAAGAATCCACGATTGGACAGTCAGGTTTTTTTAGGAGCTAAAGCATATTTTCTTAAACAGTTAAAACAAAAACATCTCCCTATTCCTGACGGCTTTGTCCTCTCTACAGAATTGTTCAGATATAGGGATGCCATCTTAAGACACCCTGCAATGTCAGAAGAAATTGATATAATTTTAAAAACTCAGATTCACATTTTGGAAAAGAAGACAAAGCTAAAGTTTGGTGATCAAGATAAGCCTCTTTTACTTTCGGTTCGTTCAGGCTCTCCCATATCAATGCCGGGAGCTATGAATACTTTTTTAAACATAGGTTTAAATGATGAACTTGCCGAATTAATCAGTAAAAATAAAAACTACAGATGGACAGTGTGGGACTGTTACAGAAGGCTAATCCAAAGTTGGGGAATGGCTTTTGGAATTGAAAGAGATGTCTTTGACCGACAGATTATTTATTTTAAAAACAAGTGGTCTGTTGATGTAAAGGTAAATTTCACACCTGAACAAATGAGACAGATAGCCTATTCTTACAAAGACATTCTTAAGCAAAACAATGTCTATCTGGAAGAGGATTTATACAAGCAGGTCAGGATAGCCACCAGAAATGTTCTGAACTCATGGGATTCTGAAAGAGCTGTAATATACCGTAAACAGCTTGAAATAGCAGACGAATGGGGAACTGCGGTAGTTATCCAGAAAATGGCTTTTGGAAATATTAGTCTTGAGTCAGGCACAGGGGTTGTTTTTACACATGATCCATCAGTTCATAAGCCGGGTATTCATTTATTTGGAGATTATACTCTGTGTAGTCAGGGCGAAGATGTGGTGGGAGGTTTAGTTCATACCCGACCTGTGTCTGAACAACAGTCAAACCTTAATGATGAAAAAAGATTATCCTTGCAAATTGCTTTCCCAAATATTTATAAACAGTTACAACATTATTCAGACTTGTTAATCAATACTTATGGTTTTAATCATCAGGAAATTGAATTTACCTTTGAATCTCCTGAGTCAAAAGATTTATTTATCCTTCAAACAAGAAATCAGATAATTAAAAAGCCGATTAATAAAATAATGTTTACGAATAACCAGCAGTTTATTGTTTTAGCCAGCGGAACAGGCATTGGAAATGATGTTATAAATGGTAAAGTTGCTTTTGATATGCAAGACTTGGAAAGATTAAAAAACCTTTATCCCGGTACACCGAAAATAATAATCAGACCGGATACAGTTCCTGATGATATTGCTTTGATATTTGGTAGTGAAGCTATAATAACTGCTCGTGGTGGTGTTAGTTCGCATGCGGCAGTAACCGCCTTAAGGCTTGATAAGACCTGTATTGTAAATTGTAAAACCTTACAAGTTTTTGACAATCAAAAGTATTGTCTTTTTGGAGGTTTTAAAATTTCTTTCGGTGATGACCTTGCAATTGACCCAAATACCGGAAGTGTTTATCTGGGACACTATGAAAAAATAAATAATAAAAATATACAATAAAAATAATAAAGGAGATTCAAATGGATACCATTTTAAAAGGAAAACTATTAGGTATCAATGGATTAGGAAGGATTGGCAAGCTAACACTATGGTACCACCTTCAAGCAAATTACTTTGATGGATTTGTTATCAATACAGGCAGAGAGATTGGTAAGTCACTGGATGATTTATTGCAGGTAATTGAAACTGATTCTACATATGGAACGCTAGACCGTTTTATTTATGGTTTCAATGGAGGTAAAGCAGATGTGAAAATTGTCGATGAAAAAACTCCGATAATTTCAATTGATGGGAAGATGATAAAATTCTTAAAAAAAGCCAGAAACCCAAAGGATATAAACTGGTCAAATGAAGCTGTGAGGCTAGTAGTTGACTGTACCGGAAATTTTGTTGACCCTACTGCTAGTGCTGATAATCCAAAAGGAAGTCTGAGAGGACATATAGAAGCCGGAGCTGAAAAGGTAATTTTATCTGCTCCGTTTAAAATATCTGACTCATCCAAGAAAATGCCCGAAGATTCAGCCATGTTTGTTTATGGAATCAATCATCCGGAGTTTAATCCAAATAAACATAATATTATTTCAGCTGCTTCCTGTACTACAACAGGGCTGGCTCACATGATGAAACCATTACTTGAAGATAAACGAACTGCTGATATTGTCACCGCTTCTATGTCAACTATACATTCTATGACAAATACACAAAGTATTCTTGATTCTGTACCAAAAGCAAATGCAGGAGACTTAAGAAAAAGCAGGGCTGTTTCAAATAATATAATCCTCTCAACTACAGGTGCTGCAAAAGCATTGGAATATGTCTTGCCTCAAATAAAAAATATTGGTTTTATGGCTGATTCGGTCAGAATACCAACGACAACTGTTTCGCTTATAATGCTGAATGTAACCTTTCATACAGAACTAAATGATAAAGCAGAACCTGTTATTAATCGTAATTATATTAATGATATATATAAAAATGCTTCTGAAAGCAGTCAAAAAAATCTCTTAGTTTTTTCTGAAAGACAAAATGTTTCGACAGATTTGATAGGAGTTCCTGCAGCTTGTGTTATTGAAGGGCATGAAACGCATACAAGAACCGGGTTTTTAAAACTACCTGCAAATAGATTAAAATCAGCAGGGATAGACCAAAGCACTGATTTGGAAATGCCTGTTACTCATGCTAAGATTTTTGGATGGTATGATAATGAATTGGGCAGTTATGTTCATTGTCTTGGGAAACTGACTATTTATACATATCAACAAATTCATTGATTAGCATTACATATTTTAAATAATCTTAATCGTCAAAGTTATCTCATAGCTGTTAAAGAGACGCACTACTGTGCGTCTCTATATTATTAAAATACCTTTTCCTCACAATAGGCAGGTTCCTATCCAGGAAAGTTGCTGTTTAATAATGTTAAAAACTTTAAAAACCGGAACCCCTGACGGCTCGTCAGGGCGTGTCATTCTGAATGAAGTGAAGAATGATATGACCAGACGAGCCGTCTGGTTACCAAATTGAAGATTATTATCGGTGTTTATCCGTGTTCATCGGTGGCAAAAATTACTTTTTTCTTCGCGAGAACAAGAAAACAAATCTTGCTTGACATATAATCTAAACTCTAATATTATGACTTACAAGGAGCTATTATGAATAAGATAAAGAATATACCTTATGGTAAATCAGATTTTGAAACAGTAAATAAACA
>CAZJNG010000243.1:0-4566 GCA_964547265.1 uncultured Candidatus Cloacimonadota bacterium
CTATATATTAGATAAGCCTTTTAAATTGGAACCGAGACGGCTCGTCTCGGCTTTCTTTTTAGAACATAGTTCATCAATCTTAATTTCATGATTTATAACAAAATAAAAGTTTACAAGTCTTTTATTGATTTTATGCCCTGACGAGCCGTCAGGGTTCCAGTTTTTGACATTTTGAGACAGCCTCTTTAATTTATGGATAAAGTATTCACCACCAACACCTTACCCGTTTAGGTGGGTTAAGAATCAATAGCCGCTAGAGTGGCAGAGCGGATGTGAGTGAAATAATCAGATTCTCTGTTTTGAAAAAAAGGGTTACGAGACTATTTTAATAGAAATTACTAACAAAATTTACTTAGTTTATGAATCCTAAAGTCAACATTACTGATGTAATAATATAGAAAAATCATGATTATACAATTTCTAACATCCATGTTTTTGATTGTAGGAATCATAAATAGATAAAGCTTAAATGAAAATTTGATATAGTATAGATTAACTAAGATACCGTTGACCTCCAGGATGCTTTTTCCCTCTTGGAGGTCACCGAAAGATTATGTAAACCTTGTATAGGGCTTGACAGTGAACAATATGTATAGTTTTGATTTGCAAAAAAAATAAACTATTTAAAAGATAATAAGAGAAATTTCTTGTCTTTTATTCTGACTTAGCTGATAATTACATGGTTATTATGACACAAATACTGATGATGTGGAAACAGATGATTGACTTTTTTGACTTAAAATTAATAAAATGCAATTTTTTGATTGACAAAATTACATAAGTTTTATATTTTCTATTTAGAGGTATATTATATGGATATTCAAGAAATTAAAGAAATGTTTGTTGAAGAAGCTAATGAGTATTTAGAAGTCTTAGATACAAATCTGGAACTCATGAAAACTTCATTTGACAGTATCACTTATGACTTGATTTGTGAGACATATCGTGCGGCTCATAGTATCAAGGGTACTTCAGGGTTCTTGGCATTGACTGAGATTAGTGCTTTAAGTAGAGCAATGGAATTTAAAATGATGCCTTGGAGAGATAAAGAATCAAGCCCTCAACCTGAAGATATTTTGATCTTAATAGAGGCAAATCAAATTTTGAAGAGCATGGTAGAGAATTTTGAAGAGCTTCAAGATTTAGATCTTACTGATATTTTAGAAAAGTTAAAAAACTAATTGGAGAATAATTAATGAATATTTTTAGAAAAGATTTATCCTCAAAGCCTGAAATCAAGATAACAGTTCCTGTAAAAAAGTATATGATGTGTTTAAATGAAAGCAGTATCAACCCATTGGATATTTTGTCAGATAAAATTATCGAGAAATTAAAACAGGTCGAGCTAAATAGATATATTTCAGATATTACACAAGAACTCAAAAATAAATTAGCTGAGTATGTAGGTCATGATGTAAAAGAAAGTCAGATTTTATTTGGTAATGGTGTTGATGAATTGCTTTATTTTATTTTTACGGCAGTGAGAGATTATAAGACATCTTTTGCAGTTTCATTGTCTCCTTCATATTTTGATTATAAAACATATTCGGGTAGTGTTGACCTTGAAATGCAGTTTCTTAACTTCAATCAGGATTTTAATTTTTCTGTAGAAGACTATATTGAAAAACTTAATCATCCCGATTGTAAACTTGGTATAATCTGCAATCCAAATAATCCTACAGGACATTTAATTCCTGATAAAAAGATTATTCATATTCTGCAATCAACTAAAAAACCGGTCATAATTGATGAAACTTATTTTGAATTTTCAGGAATCAGTTTTGTTGATAAAATAAAAGAATTCCCAAATATTATTATCCTTCGTTCATTTTCTAAGTCTTTTTCAGCAGCCGGGCTTCGTTTTGGTTATTTGATAAGTTCAGAGAGAAATACACAAATATTAAACAAAGTTATGCCGGTATTCCATTGTAGTATTTTGACTCAGGCTATTGCACTTACTCTGCTGGAAAACAAAGAATTGTTTTTAGAAAATGTACACGAAACTATAAAGCAAAAAGATTTTGTTTATAATGAAATGAAAGATTTAGGAGTAAACACTTCTTTGCAAGTCTATCCTAGTTTTACAAATTTCTTGATATTTAGTCTCCGTGATAAAAGCACTGAGTTCTATGAATATTTACAGACAAAAGATATTTCTGTCAGGCCTGTATGGAATCACCCTTTACTCTTAAATCATCTTAGAGTTACGATTGCAAATAAAGAAAGTAATCTGGCATTTTTAACTGTTTTAAGAGAATTTTTAAAACAAGAAAATTAGAGGACTTTTCATGAAAAGAATTATGCTGTTAATCATTGCAATTTTAATTCTTACAAAACTTTTTTCAAGTCAGTTGGTTCATTCATATTATGGAGATTATCATGATATTGTCAGAATTGTTTTTGTCTTTAATTATGAGCCTTTTTATAATACTCTTATGGATACTGATAATAAATCAATGTATATCAGCGTAAGTGAAACAAAAATAAATCCTTCTATTTTAGCTTTGAATTTTTCAGGAAATTCGCTTATCCGTGAAGTAAATACCGAGCAGTTAAATGATGATGTAAAGATTACCATCTTGACTAATGTAATTTATTATGCAGAAACATTTTATTTAATCGATAATCAGTTTAAAATTGTGGTGGATATCTTTCGCAAAAAAGAGCCTGAAAACCTGAATATGGCTAATAATTATGTGAATTTTTTTCGGACTGTGGGTTATCACGATAGAGCCAATTCTTTGCAGATGAGGATTAATAATAATGAATTTTCTGACATCGGTTATTATGAAAAAAAAGTTCTTGAACCTGTTCCGTCTCCATTAGAATCCAGTCACATAATACCCGTTCAGATTTCATCTAATGATAATGAAATAAACAGTATTCATGCAGTATCTTACGAAATCCCAAAAGATCCTTTGCTATACATAAAACCAGATGTAACAAGACTTGATAATGAGCAAAGCTCTTTTATTAACAGTAGTTTTGAAGCCTATAATCTTTTTAAGAATATAGATGATTTACTTAATAAAGCAGAAGCTAGTTTGACAGCTTATGATAAGGCTAAAACTGTAGATATAAGTTTTATTGAAACAATGAGTCGTCAATTTAATGCCTTAAGTGATCTGAATATTCAACTAAATCAGATACGATTGGAACTTAATTCACTTAATCAAAGAAGAGTCAATCAAAATGATTCTGCAATAAAATATACACAAAGCATGATCAATCATTTATCAACTCTTATTCCTGATTATCACATAAGAATATATAAATTACAGAATGAGTATAGAAACCGTTTAAGTAATTAATAGAAATTTAATGGAGGGTATATGGATTTGATTCATAACAGTACTGATTGTTATGAAATACTTGAGACAGTGATTAATAATTCTTTGATACCCCAAATGATTATTAATAAGGATGGTTCATTTAAACTTTGTAATCAGGCATGCAGATTTCTTTTTAAAAAACTATGGGGGATAAAACTAGAATTAGAAAAATTTAGTTGGAAGGATTTACCTGTAGATAATTCTTTTACTGATGCTTTTCTTAAAGATATAGAGCTTTCTTTTAACGGAGAAATAATTGTAAATCAATTTGTTATCAAAACTAATGAAGACTTTGACAATGAATTTTATTATGAGTTTCAGTATTTCCCCGTTTATCAAAAAAATGATGAAATCAATTCAGTATGTATTTCTGCTTTAGATATTACAAATATGAAGAGGAAAGAATCTCTTTTACTGGATTCGATAAATATTAATCAGTCAGTATTTGCTTCTCTTGATGAACCTTTTTTATTTTTGAACTATGATTTGACATACTATAATGCAAATGAGTTGTTTTTCAGGCTTTTCTTTGTTAAAAGAAATGAAATTGAAGGTTTTATTAAGGAGAAATTTGTCTGGAATAATAAAGATATTTCAACAAAATATTTGCAAAATTTTAAAATTACTAATGAATTATTGACTTATTATTGTGACAAAAGAGATAAAAAATTCTATTTTCAAGTCAGTACTGATATTATAAATCTTAATGATAAACAAATCATTTTCTTTGTATTTAAGAATATTACTGATTTAAAAAATGAGTTAAAACATAGCCAATTATTACTCGAATCTATTGAAAAATCATCTCTTGGATTTATGTTTTTTGATGAAAATCTTCAGCTGACTTATTCAAATGCTAATGTTGGAAATTTCTTTGATTTTTCGAATGATAAATTTTTAAAGCATTCAATTGAAGAGATATTAGAAAAATTCCCCAATAATGAGTTCTTTAAAAATATCCACAGCAACCTGTTAGATAAAACTAACTGGAAAGGCAAGATAAAAGTAATATCAAATCTTAATAAAGAAGAAATCCTTGATACCAGTATATTCTGTATGCAAAAAGAAGAAAAAAAAATCTATCAGTTTATGGTAATTTTTCGAGATGCAACACATGAAGTTCATCTTGAAAAACATCTTCGTCAAGCTCAGAAGCTTGAAGCTCTCGGCACCTTAGCCGGAGGTATCGCTCATGATTTTAACAATATCTTAACCGCTATGCTGGGCTTTACTG
>CAZJNG010000244.1:0-4537 GCA_964547265.1 uncultured Candidatus Cloacimonadota bacterium
GTCGGCGACCCAACACCAATATTATCTTTACATAAAAATTCTCCGGGATACAGACTAATCCTTAATAATGTTCTATTTCCTGCTGCAGAAAAGAAAAAACTAAAGACATAAGCCTCATTTTTACATTAAAAAATAAAACTTTTTCTTTTTTTCTAAGTAATAATATGAATTATATTAAGACAAGATGCTGAATGTAGAAAAATAATTTTTTTACTAGAATTAATTACAAAAATTCAAATTCTTAAATATTCAGTTTTTTTTTCTTTACAAATTTTATTAATTATTTTTATTTGACACTATAAATAATAATAATTTAGGAGAAAGCGATGAAATACGATTTTGATAAGTGTATTGACAGGCGAAATACTGCTTCATTCAAGTGGGATTGGTGCAACTTGATTTTTGGTACAGATGACATTATTCCTATGTCAATTGCTGATATGGATATTTGTGTACCACCTCAAGTTGTGGAAGCATTAAAAAAAAGGATAGAACATCCTGTTTTAGGGTATTCAGTAAAAACAGAAAAATTCTATGAAGCAGTTCAAAATTGGATGTTAAAACGACATGACTGGAAGATAGACTCTTCGCAAATTTTATCAACACCAGGTATAGTACCTGCTATTAATTTTGCTGTTTTTGCACTTACCAAACCGGGAGATGGTATTTTAATTCAACCTCCTGTATACCATCCTTTTTTTGATGCTATAGAGCTTAATGATAGAAAACTTCTCATAAATAACCTGAAAGTAACTGATAAAGATAAACTTAACCGTACTTATTATGAAATCGACTTTGAAGATTTTGATAAAAAAGCAGCTCAAGCAAAACTATTCATATTATGTTCTCCTCATAATCCTGTCGGTAGAGTTTGGACTCGTGAAGAATTACAAAAAATTGGAGATATTTGTAAAAAACATAATGTATATATTTTATCTGATGAAATACATAATGATCTAGTTTTTAAACCAAATAAACATATACCTTTTAACAGTTTAGAAGATTTTTCAGATTTTTCCATTACCTGTATGGCACCAAGTAAAACCTTCAATGTTGCTGGACTGTGTACTTCTATAATGCTTATAAACAATGCTGATATTAGAAAAGCAATTGAAGATACAATGATGAAAACAGGAATTTTTATGATGAATATCTTTGGTATGAATGCTTTAGAAACTTGTTATAATGAATGTGAAGAATGGCTTGAACAATTACTTGTTTATCTTGATGGTAACAGGCAATTTGTGTATGATTATCTGGAAAAAGAATTACCTGAACTTAAAGTTGCTGATTCTGAATCAACCTTTCTATCATGGATAGACTTTAATGCTCTCGGTATGAGTCATGATGAACTTGAAAGATTTTTGATCGATAAAGCAAAAGTCGGCTTTGACACAGGATTAAAATATGGAGACATTGGCAAAGGCTTTATGAGGTTAAATTTTGGATGCTCTAAAAAACTATTGGAAGAAGCATTAAATAGAATAAATCAGGCAATTAAAGCTTTAAAAAAAGGATAATAAATGAATCATAATACTATGTCTAAAAGTATAGTAGAATTATTTTATAAGAATAAAAGTGAATATAATGAAACTGATTTTGAACTTTTTCAAAATTTTAAAAACAGCTTAAATATCGGCGAAATTAGAGCAGTTGAATTTCATGATAATCAATGGAAAGTTAATGAATGGGTTAAATTAGGAATTTTACTTGGCTTTAAAATGGGTATAATTACAGTTTATAACCATAGTGACTTTAACTTCACAGATAAACATACTTATCCTGTCAGAAAGTTTTCTGAATCAGATAAAATAAGATTGGTTCCCGGAGGATCAGCCGTTAGAGATGGTGCTTATATTGGTAAAAATGTCACTATTATGCCTCCGGCTTATGTTAATGTAGGTGCTTTTGTAGATGATAACAGTATGATTGACTCTCATGCTTTAGTTGGCAGTTGTGCTAGGGTAGGGAAAAATGTTCATTTGAGTGCAGGTTCAATGTTAGGTGGTGTTTTAGAACCTATTAACGCCAAACCTGTGATTGTTGAAGATGATGTTTTCATCGGAGGTAATTGTGGTATATATGAAGGAGTATTAGTTAAGAATTCAGCAGTTATTGCTGCCGGTGTAATACTAACCTCCGGAACTCCGGTTTATGATTCTGTCAATCAGCTTTATATAAAAAAAGATGACAATTATGATGCATTGATTATTCCAGAAAATGCTGTTGTAGTTGCCGGTTCCAGAACTTTAAAAACTAACTCAGATATAAACATCTACTGTCCTGTGATAATTAAATATAGAGATAGTAAAACAGATAAATCTATACAATTAGAACAGTTATTGAGATAATGATTGCTGATCACCTAAAAGATTTAAAAGCATCCCCGATAAGAGAGATATTGAAATATGCTCCTAAAAATGCAATTAACCTTGCATTAGGAGAAATTAGATTTAATACACCTGAGCCTATTTGTGATAAAGCGGTAAGTTTTATAAAAAAGGCTCAGGTTTATTATACAGAAAATGCCGGATTAAAAGAATTAAGAGATGCGATAGCAATCAAGTACAATACTAATAGTGACAGTATATGTGTCACAAATGGAGCTCAGGAAGCATTATTTGTAAGCTTGTTTAGTTTGCTAAACCCAAACGACAAGATTATGATTGGTGACCCTACCTTTTTAGCATATCAGTCAATAGCCTGTGTTTTACAGGCAGAAGTCATAAAGTTTAAATTTGATAAAGCTAATAATTTCTCATTGGACAAACAGGATTTTGAAGATAAGATAAAATTAAAACCAAAAATTCTGCTGATTACACATCCCTCAAATCCGACCGGAATATCATTTACTCTTGACGAAATGAATTTTATCTGTCAGAAATGCAAGGAATATAATGTTTTGCTGATTGTTGATGAGGTTTATTTAGACTTGTCATTTAGACAGGAAATAATTTCATTTAAATCAGTGATGAAAGACTCCATAATTATTTCCGGACTCTCCAAATCAGCCTGTATGACCGGATGGAGACTTGGCTGGATTGTGTGTGATAATAAGGATTTAATCTTAAGACTTATTCTTAGCCATCAGTTTATAACTACTTGTGCCTCAACAATTAGTCAACAAGCAGCAATTGAAGCTTTGTCTGTCACATCACAAAGTAAAATCTTAGCTATCAAAGAAAAATTAAAAGATAACTATCAACTTTGTGTTAAAAAGCTTTCTCCATATTTTAAAGAACTTAATACTATTTATAAGCCTGACTCAGCTCCTTATCTTTTTTTAAAAACTTCAGAAGTGAATGATATAGAATTTGTTAAAAAATTATGTAATAATGGCGTAATTGTTGTGCCTGGTTCTGCCTTTGGAGACAATGGCATGGGTTATTTCAGGATGAGTTATGCTATAGAGCAAGATATTTTAAATAGAGCACTGGATATTCTGATTGATTTCTGCAAAATTAATTTGACAAAATAAATATTGAATTAATACTTGTAAATTGAAATAAGAATGGAGTTTAGATGAAAGATAAAAAAGCATTAGCTTTATTTTCGGGTGGATTAGATAGTTTAATTGCTGTCAAA
The DNA here is from genome assembly GCA_964547265.1 of uncultured Candidatus Cloacimonadota bacterium. Lineage (GTDB taxonomy): Bacteria > Cloacimonadota > Cloacimonadia > Cloacimonadales > WRIO01 > JALNXV01. The sequence continues at coordinate 3,586 of CAZJNG010000244.1, forward strand.
TGGATGGAAAGACTTGGTTATGAAGTTATTCCGGTTTTTTTTGAAACACCTTTTTTTTCGCCGGAGAAAGCAATTAAGGTGGCAGAAGCCAACAATTTAGACATAAAAATAATTGATATAACTGAAGAGCATTTGGAGATGTTAAAAGCTCCTGTTTATGGTTTTGGGAAAAACTACAATCCCTGTATTGATTGTCATGGACTAATGTTTAAAAATTTAAAAACATATCTTGATGAGTTTAAAGCTGATTTTCTTATATCAGGAGAAGTTTTAAATCAAAGACCTATGTCTCAAAGATATGAAGCACTAAATTCAGTTAAGAAACTTAGCACAGTCGGCGATTTGATAATCAGACCTCTTAGCCAAAAAAGATTACCTGACACTCTACCAATAAGAGACGGATGGATAAACAAGGATGATTTACTTGATATCGAAGGCAGAAGTAGAACCCCTCAACTAAAAATTGCTGAAGATTTACAGCTTAATGAAGTCTTAAATTCCGGCGGTGGTTGCCTCTTAACTGATAAAGGTTATACCATAAGATTAAAAGAGCTTGTCGATAAAAAGCAATTAAATCATGCTAATATTAAGTTTTTAAAAATTGGCAGACATTTCAGATTGAATGATGATATAAAATTAGTTATTAATAGACATCATAGTGAAATGGATTATTTCAAGAGTATTATTACTGACGAAATTGTAGTTAAATGTATGAATCTTCCCGGTCCTATGGGAGTTTTAAATATTAATACTCCGTTTTCTGAGGAGATAATAAAGCTTGCCGGTGGGATTTTACTCAGGTATTGTCCTAAAGCAAGTGATTTAGAAATAGTAAGTTATGGTGAACAATTTAATCTCAAAAATCAAATAGAATGTCAAAGATTTTCAGACTCACAAATTGACCCTTATAGAATTAATTAAAGGAGTTTTTAAAATGATAAAGTATAAGTTA
>CAZJNG010000245.1:0-3315 GCA_964547265.1 uncultured Candidatus Cloacimonadota bacterium
TTGAATGATTTAATATTTTAATCGGATTGGCAGTATTATATACAAGCGATTCCTGAGTTGGTTCGCTTCCATCTAAAGTGTAGTAGATTTCTGCATTTACCGTATTAGTAAATAACTCTATATTTATAGGGTCATAATAATAACCCGGCTCAATATTAAACTCTAAATTATCAACTTTTCTTACTTCAGCATTTATTGTTTTTGATAACACAGAATATGTATCATATAGTACTAAAAGATAGTAATCATAAGAACCCGGCTCAAGATTTGTATCTGTAAAGAAATAATCAGTAATTAATTCATCATTAACTTGTATAAATTCATTTTCAGTCATCTTTTTTCTGAATAGTTTAAACCCTGTTAATATAATATTATCAGGATTATATGCACTATTACTTATCATTAGAGGCTCATCCCATGATATTGAAATCGAATCGTTGTAAGTCGTTATATTAAAACTTCCAGGAAGATTGACAATTAAAAATTCCTGCTCAAGAATTTCACTTGTTTGCCAATGATTCTTAAATGCTTTTGCTTTTAAAGTACAAGATTGAGAAATAATAAATGGTTCAACATACAAAAAACTATTTTCATTAGGCTCAGTATTATCTAAAGTATATCTAATATCAGTTCCATCATTAGTTGTTTCCAATAAAATTTGAATTGGTTCATAATATATGCCACCGGGGTAATTTGACAAAGGCATTTCCAATATACCTGTTACAGTAAACACAACTGTTGATATCTGACTTTTCTTAAAATTTTCTCTATAAGCAATAGCTTTAATAACCAAGGTAGAATCTTGAGGAATTTCAATTAATTCAGTATAAAGAATACCTGACTTGTCCGGATTGGAGCCGTCAATCGTATAATAAATTGACGCACTATCTGTTACAGTAAAAATATTAACATTAATAGATTCGGTATGATACCCTGCAGGAGGACTAAATAATGGAGGAGACACCTGATTTATTTGAATTGTTTGACTATTTGAAAAATCTGATTCACCTTCCTGATAAATAGCCTTGACCTTATAATCATATATGCCTGCATTTAATAATGAATCTATAAATGTATGAACTTCAAACTCAAGATGAGCTATCTCAATAAACTCTGTATCTGAATAGATATTTCTATATACTTTATAAGCAAGTACTTGTTCGTGATTTATATAAGGAGGCTCCCAAGTTAAAATTGATTTATCTTCTATAGAATAGCCTGAAAGATTTTGAGGAGTATTTAATATGAAGTATTCTTTTGAAGTAATATCACTTTCATTCCAACCATACCGATATGCAATTGCCTTAACAGTTGCATTTTCACTAAGAATAAAGGGTGATTCGTAAATGGTTTTTGTACTATCAGGCTCTGAACCGTCAAGTGTATAAAAAATAACAGAATTATCAGTACTGCTATGTATTGTAACCTCAATTGCATCTTGATAAGCTCCACCAATCGGCAAGATTTGAGGTAATAATACTGTACCTGTAATTTCTAGTTCTAAGCTACTCGATACACTTTCAAGGTAACCTTTTTTGAAAGCTTTTGCTGTTATTATTAGTTCACTATTTTCAGAAGTAACAATCGGAGTAGTATAAATATTATCATATATGTCAGGCTCAGTTCCATCAAGAGTATAATATATTGAAACATTAGGAACTGAATGAGAAATTTCTAATAAAAAAGCTGAATTATATATTCCTGATTGATGAGAAAAAACAGGTGGGTCAAGTTGAATAATGTCAGAAAATTTTATTAATTGTGTTTCGCTGACTCCATAATAAGGTTGACCAAGCATGTATTCGGTTTTAAAATCAAGATTTTCTATAAGTTCAATATTAGAAGAGGAGTCCCAAATTTTAAAGACAATAGGATTCCCTGTTGAATATCCGGAAGTAACCCCATCATTGCTTTTCTTAAATGCTTTAAATGTAAGTAACGAATCATTAATACTCTGAAACTTCATTAGCCCTACACAAATATCATCATCAAAAGCAGCAATTTCATCACCTTCATTGAGTTGTAATCCTGAAATATTAATATCTGTAATAAAAATACTAACAAACTCAGAATTACTAAATACCATATCACGAACAAAATGTGTATCTTTATCAATGAAAAAATCTTCAACAACTGTTTCACTTGGAGCAAAATCATCTTTAAATGCTTTAAGTTTTAATCGTGTTGTTTCATTGATATCAATATAATCAAAATCATGATTATTTAAGAGTATCGCATTAATCTCATCCGGTTCTGATCCGTCTATAGTATAATAAATTTTTACATCAAAATCGTTATGGTCAATTTTCAGTTTTAAATCATGGTTGTATTTACCTGATTTTATTTCTAAAGTTGGTGTATCTAATTTTGGTAGTGTAATTCGAACTTGCAATACAGAAGTTTCTGATGGCAAATATTCATTTTTAAATGCTTTAGCTCTTAATGTTACCAGCTTGTTATGAGGTAGGCTTGTAATTAATTCTCCATATTTGAGGGATTTTTGGTTTGGTTCAGAACCGTCTATTGTGTAAAAAATATCTGAATCAAAAGTATCAGAGAACATAGAAATTGCTATATTTCTATTATAATCACTGTCTGTATGTGAAAATTGAACTGGTTTTACCTGAATAGATTCATTAAAAATTGTAATATCAATAAATATTTCATTTTCGGCTTTGAAGGGTTTGTCATGTAAACTAATATTAATAAGCTTTGAAGATGTAAAAATTTCTTGTGTTTCAGCTTTATAAAATTTAAATATAATTCTTGAATTATCAGACATTAAGTTATCACGAAAAAGAGATAAAAAATTATTATAATCAAGATAATTCTTACTAATTCTGAAAAAATTAAGATCAGTAACTGATTCAGTAATTACTATTGACGATAAACAGATTTCTGTTTGATATGAATCATAATCTCTTGAATAAGAAAATGTTGTATAGTCTTTATCTTTTGTAATTTTAAAAACTGCTAATTCATCACCTATTTCAATTTCATTATTAATAAAATTAAGAGAATTAATATATATAAATAAATCCGAGTCCAGTTTTTCACTTTCTATTGGTAAAAAATGAGAACTAAACAACGAAATAGATATAGTAAAAATTAAAAAAACGAACCATAAATTTTTATTCATCAAACCTCCTTTCTATTAATATAACAAGTATTTATAAATAAGCAATTATTAAAAACATCTTTATTTTTACTTTACACACTATAATTAACTATTCTTTGTTGCCAATGTTATAATATAATACAAATACTGTCAACTGTTTTTTTAAGAATATTTAAAATAATTAATTATATTATTTG
>CAZJNG010000245.1:3325-4537 GCA_964547265.1 uncultured Candidatus Cloacimonadota bacterium
TGACTATGATATGACATCTTTAAAAGAAGATTTTATATTATTTGATTATGATATAAGAATGCTTACATACTTTGTATTCGACCTTTAAAAATTATTAGAATTTATTGATATTAGTTAAATCCTGAAATCTAAATCATGTAATTTATTTTAATATTTAAATTTAGATTTAACAACAAGTTACAATGTATAAAAAATTATAATTACAAAAAAAACTAAAAAAATATTGACAAATTTTTATGATTAGTTTTAATAACTGCTTAAAGGTTAGGATAACATTGTGGGAGGTGTTCGAATGAGTTTGAGTGTTTTTAGGAAAACTTTGTTTATAAGAGAATCTATACTAGTAATCATAACATTTTTCTTATGCAGTACTTTATTGTTTTCTCAATCCAATGAAGATATTTTTTACGAGATTGAACTTATAAAAAAGTCTAATAACTATCTGTTTGGTGAAGGAGAAGCAACTAATCGAGACGATGCTTATGAAAGAGCTTTACGAGATTTAAGTAGCCAGATTGAGGTTTCAATTCAGAGTTCTTTTCGCAGTAAAATGATAGATGACGGCATTTCTTCGTCAGATTTTATCGAAGTTGTTATTAACACTTATACTTCGTCAACTATTCAAAATGTACAAAGACGAATACTGAATTTTTCAGAAGGAATGGTCTATTCTTTTGTATTTATCGAAAAAAAATCTCTTGAAAAAGAATATGACGATAGGAAAAAATATATTTTTAGCCTTTATGAAGATGCCTTATTAGCAAAACAATCAACCAATATCAGCAGAGCATTACAGTTGTATTATTATTGTTTAATTTTAATGAATTCTGTGCCGGAAAAAAATATTTTTTATCAAGGAGTAAACCTTAATGTTAGGATTCCTTCTGATGTTCAAGATATTTTAAATGAAATTAGTTTTCAATATACCGGAGATAGGACAGATGGCAATAAAAGATATATCCAATTAAAGATAACATATTTGATGCAACCTGTTCAATTTCTAAAATTCGCTTATACTGATGGAGGTAATGAGTGTTTTACCGAAGCTAGAGATGGAAAAGCAGAGGGATTTTTAACCGGTGCATCAAGAACTTATAACAACCTAGAGATTTATATTGAGTATAGATTTGCTAGTTCAAGAAATTCTTATTTATTTGTGAATGATTTATGGGATGCTGTAAAAAAGCCTTCATTTAACAATTATAAAAAAAT
>CAZJNG010000246.1:0-4519 GCA_964547265.1 uncultured Candidatus Cloacimonadota bacterium
TTTTAAGTGCAAACAAGGATGTTTGCACAACAGTAATTTCGGGACAAGCTCTTTAAAGTGGAAAAATCAAACACACCCCGACCATCTCTGTCACTTTAGTGGTGCTTAGAAAATGTATCACTCACGGAGGTAGCTAAAGCTATAATGAATAGTTAATTAACCAAAAATTTTAAAGCAGTAAGATTCAAGCAAGATTGAAGGGACCTCCAAGAGGGAAAAAGCCTCTTGGAGGTCGGTTGTAAATCACAGGCAGGATATATGTTGATAAATATATACAACTACAGTATTTGCTTATTTCATTCCTTTTATACTACTATCAGTGGAAATAATTTCCCTTTCTTGATTTTTTTTATCATGTCTAATCACTGTTCATTAGATATACTTCACAAATAAAAGTAAACTAAAGAGATTACTTTCCATTGTCATATAATGTTTAAAAATAACCACTTACGATTTACTAAAAATATTCTGTAAATTGATTTTTCTATCAGTGGCACTTACTTTGCTTTTTATATAAAAAAATATTAAAGTTTGTGAAAAAGTTTCCGATAATTACTATGGAGGAAGAATGTCAGGAAGTATTAAGATATCAGGAGTTTCAACCGGGATTGATTTTGAGACTCTTGTAACAAAACTTGTAGAAGCTGAACGCTATCAAGCGATCAAGCTTGAGTCATGGAAAAAAACATGGCAAAACAAGGTTGATACTCTTAAAGAGTTGAGCTCCAGAGTTTCTTCACTTCAAACAGCAAATAACTCCTTAAAGTCTGCAAGTTCATTTATTTCCAGAATGGCGGATTCAACAAATTCAAATGTTGCTGACATTACAGTTGATAGTTCCTCATCTCTTGGCTCATATAAGTTTGAAGTAGCAAACGGCACAAAACATAAAACAGGTAGTGTAGGACTGGCAGATGATTATGCATTAGCTGCTGATGAAACGCTAACCTTTACAGATGGAGCAGGTAACACAATATCTGTAGCATTAACTACAGGCATGACTTCTCAAGATATTGTTGACACTGTTCAAGCAGAATTAACAGCTCAAGGATCAAGTGCTAAAATTGAGTTAACTCAGGATGGTTCTGATTTTAATGCTAATAGAATAGTTATAACCTCATCCACAACAGGCAAAGACGGAACTATTAGCTTTACTGACAATGCAGGGATTTTTGGATTAAAATCTATGGATTCGGAATTTGAGGGAGTTAGTTCTGCAATCATGAATCCTTCAGGAACTTATAACGGACATATATCTAAAAGGATAAATTTTGAAGTTACTACAGGTGGTGCTTTAGATTCAGGAAAAGTAAGAATTAAATGGGAAGACCCGACTGAAGGCAAGAGCGGAACAGTTACTGTTAATGGAAGCAGTGTAACCTTATTTCAGGGATTATCTATAAATATTGACGATATGTCAGCTACTCTTAGTAAAGGAGCTCAATTTTCTTTAGATGTTTTCTCTCCTGATATTCAACTTGGTCAAGACAGAGGTGTTGCACAATCAGCACAAGTAACTCATTCAGGCTTAAGTAGTACAAAGGCATTTGTAACAACAGCGGATGCTACCTTTAGGTATTCTTATGCAGGGGTACAATCTCCTGTAATCAATGTTCCTGCTAATACAAGTCTTGAAAACTTTGCCAAACTTATCAATGAAAGTGCCGGAAATCCGGGTGTAAGAGCTACTATCATCAATGACGGTATGGGTACAGCTCAGTCTTTTCATCTTGTTTTAACAGGAAAAGATTCAGGAGCTGCCAATCAAATAAATGTCACTCAGTCAACTCTTACCAACATGAATGATCTTGATAATTTTGAAACTACTCGCAGAGCAACCAATGCTATGATCAAAATTGACGATTATCCGCAGAGTCCGGACTCATGGATTCAAAAAAGTTCAAATCTGATTACAGACATAATTAATGGGGCATCTATTCGAATCAAAGATACAGGATCGGTTAATTTTACTATCACTAATAATGAAGAAGATATGGCAGATAAAATCCAATCTTTTGTCGATGAGTATAATGCTTTACTTGACTATATAGATGAAATTACAAAAGTAGTTCTAAACGAAGAACAGGAAGCTGATATTAATGCTGCCGGTATATTGGTCGGTAATTATGCTGTCAATATGCTTAAAAGCTCTTTAAGGACTTATATAGGTGAAAGAGGCAATGGGTTTGATGCTGACAAAGATATGTATTCATTACTAACTCAAGTAGGACTAGGTTCCGGAGATAAAAGCCGTCTTGAGTTTGATCGAGAAGTGTTTATCAATGAGTTAAATAAAGATCCAAGTGCTGTTGTTCAGTTATTTTCTGCGGATAAAGTAGGTACTATTGATAATAATAATCTGATTTATATGTCGGGTACGAACGAAACAAAAGCAGGTATTTATGACTTCACGGTTAATTATGTCGAGGATGGCATGGGTGGATATACTGATCAAATTGCATCAGTTTCTTATACCGATAAAAATACAGGTAAATCTTATAGTTCAACAGGAAACAAAGATATTAGAATTGCTGCTGATAAAAAGAGTTTCACAGTATTTTCCGGTGGTGCAAGAGGTGTGGCTATACTCAATGTAAGTGGTACAGCCTCAGAAAAACTTTCACTAACAGTAAAAGAAGGTAAAGCTATCAGCTTGGACAAAGAAATAGACAGACTTTTTGACGATGAAACCGGTATTACAAAGATACTGGAAAAAAACTATGAAACAATTATAAAAAATATAGATAGGCGGATTGAAAGAGAAGAATCTCGTGTCTTGCAAGTGAAAAGAAGACTCGAGTTAAGGTTCGCAAACCTTGAGGTAAATCTTTCAAACTGGAACAGTCAAATGCAATCTTTACAATCACAAATGACTTCATTACCATCAGGTGTTTAATTCTAAGGAGGAATAAATGGATAACAGATATCAAACATATCGTCAAGTCGAAATCAACACAACCAACAGAGGTAAAATTGTTGTTATGCTTTACTCAGGAGCTATAACCTTTTTAAACAAAGCTAAAATCTATATGGAAAGAAAAGATTATTCCAATAAGGGCAAATTTATTATTAAAGCCTTAAATATCATTGAAGAACTAAATATTGCTCTTGATATGACAAAAGGTCAGGATATTTCTAAAAACCTGAGATCTATCTATCTATTCCTTGAAAGATACCTCTCTAAAGCTAATCTCGAAAACGATCCGGTAAAAATCGAAAAATCAATTGATATTCTTGAAAAACTTAAATCGGCATTTGAAGAAATTTTAACAAATCCTGATCTGTTGGAAGCTCAACAAATCAATAAAAAAGAACAAATACAAAATTGTATCAGAAAAATTATATAAAGTTCTTGACAATGAAGCCGATTATAATTAAAAGTAGCCGTAGGAGGATGAAATGGCAATAGACAAAATTAATTCTGACATCCTAAGCCGTAGTATCGTACAGGATCGTACGAGAGAGGCTACTTCAGGGAAGAAGGATAATGTCAAATTCTCTGATAAAGAGATTAAAAAAAGCACTTTACAAGACAGTTCTGTCTTTTCAAAAGATGCTAAAAAGTTACAGGAAACAGAAGTAATTCTGCAAAATGCACTTCAAAAACTCAAAGAGATGGACGAAATGAATCTCGAAAAAATCGATGGGATTCAAGTTAAAATCGATTCCGGATTTTATGAAAATGATGAAGTCCTAAATGAAATTATCGAAGAAATTATTCCTGAAGAACAACTCAGAAAATCTGTCACTTACAGAATGCAAGCTGAAAAATATCTCACCGAAATGAACAAATTTGACGATATAAAATCAATCGATGACACAAAAATTAAGGAGATTAGAAGTAAAATCAGTAGCGGTTTCTATAATTCAAATGAAGTAGTCGAAAAAATCGCTCAAGAATTACTAGATATAGCGGATTTCTAAATTATGGCTCTGGAAAAAATCCATATAACATACCTTAAAGATTTTATTGACCAACTAATCATCAATAAAGGTATTATTCAGGTCGCTAACCCTGAAAGAGTTATTGAGAAAGTCAAAATTGACTTCTTGGTAAAACTCGCATTTCGTTTTTATAGCAAACTTTACAGCTCAGAAAAATACGCCAGTTACCTTAAGAAAACGGAATATTCCTATAAAGAAAAAGAATACCAGCACATCTTACAAGATATGATAAACATTATGAACGATGCTGAAGCTGAACAACATTTACAATGCTTAAACTGTGGTACTTCAATAACTATAGATGAGCTAAAAAAACAAGGTGACTGTCTTCCTGTATGTATTAACTGCCAGGATGAAATCGGACTGGAAATGGATATATGGGAGAAAGTATTTGATTAAAAAAATACAATATTGCTTCTCCACTTGTTTGTTGCAGTTGCATTTATAGATTTCAATGCAAATTAAGTATGATAGTCATTTTTTTTAGTGTAGACATTTTATTTGACAATTTATTCAAGTTTATCAGCTATGCCTGCAAGGTGATGCAAGAAATATTGATTTAATCTCAAAGCTT
>CAZJNG010000247.1:0-4505 GCA_964547265.1 uncultured Candidatus Cloacimonadota bacterium
AAAATCTTTATACTTTTCATGATTTCTATTTATTACATTTGCTAATGTAGTTGCTACTAAAACAACTACATCACGAGGTATTTTATTATCAACTCTTTCAGGATACACATTATAAATTATGTCAAAATCATAATCTCCTTTGGGCAATTTTCGTTCAAAAAAATCATGAGTATCATTTATTAATCTTTCTTTCCAATCTAAAGAAATCATTTCAAGCTCCTTTCATAAAATAAAATTTCGAACTATCGTATAACAGCTAACTTACCGGTTTTAGTATCGTTATCATAAGAAATAATGTAATAATATAAACCCCCGGCAATTGATTTACCTTTTTGATTTTTCGCATCCCACTCAGTTATCTTCTCATTAACAATATCTTTTTTATAAATCAATTCACCTGCCATATTAAATATTTTTATTTCTCCTTTCTTATCATTAGGTAAATTTTCAAACCTGACTTTATCTGAATTATTGAGATTCAAGGGATTAGGATATACTACCAATAAAGATAAATCCCTTAATTCTGTCAAGTTTAAAGATATTCTATTATGCAGTGAACTAATTTTATTGCCGGCAAGATCTTTTATATTTCTCATTACTAAATAATAATTTTGATTAGTTTTCCCAATCTCTCTGTCTAAAGTTATTGTGACAGTTGAATCCTGAGCAACAACTTCACTAATTTTAATGTTTGAATCACTTGCAGGATATTCAAAATAATAATTATCTTTATCCATTGCATTATCTATATCAAGTAGTTCAGAAAAAATTAAGCTGAACTGACTATCGCTAATTTTTAAAATATCAACAACAAATGGCGGAGTTGTATCTATTATATAATCAAAATTATAAACTGAATCAATAATGTCTCTGCCATTTATGTCTTTTAACCCGAAGAAACTAATCTGTAAATTTTCAACCAAAGGAAAATCAACGAAAAACTTTAAATAAAGTGTTTTATTCTCATCATAAAAATGCACAGACGAAGGTGAACCAACACCATTGTTTACTTCATATAATCTCATATTTACACAATCCTGATGAACAGGCGAATCAAACTTTAAAAGTAATGCATCTTTGCTAATCATTCTAACGAAATCTACACTAACTAAATTACCCAAAAACATAGCATAAGGGTAAGAAAAATAACTTTCTTTTGGGTTCATATTTAAATGTATCGCTCTGACAGAATAAATAATTTTATCCTTATCCTGAATCTCGCTATCAAAAAAATCATTATCTATGCTTTGACCTAAAAAATGATAATTGTCTTCATCACTTAGTTTATAAAACACTTCATAATAATCAGCATCAACAGGGTTCCATTCAAGTTTAACTGTGCCATTATCGACAAAAAATGCTTTTAAGTTTGTAGGAGTTTCAGGTCCGGTAAACGGCTCATCTTTAATCAAAGCAAAACTTCTGATTTCTTCTTCTATAGTTTTATTATAAATCACTAACGCTTCATGATATTGATTAGCAGACATAGAAGCAATTTGATAAGAATTATCACAATTAGTCCAATAAACCGGACTTAATCCATTTTCAGTATATTTTACAACATATAAATATGGACTCAAGGCTAAAATCATCTCATGTTGACCATCACCATCTAAATCTATAGAAGTAATTGAATTTTCACCTGTTTTAACACTCGAAAAAGAAATACTACCTAAGGAAGTATATTCATTATCATTAAAAGATTTAAACAATTCGAAATACCACCATGTTTTATTGGACTGTTCAGCTGTGATATAACCTCCTGCTAAAAATTCATTTTGCCCATCACCGGTATAATCGGCAATGTTTAAATAATAAACATTTGTGATAGGAATTCTTTTGCTCCAACTTAAACTTACATCACCGTCGATATACTCCCAAATCATTATATCACCATCAGTATCAGCTGTCAATAAATCAGTATAAGCATCATTATCAAGATTTCCTGCCTGAATTTTTGGGATAAACATCCTTCTTGAGCTTGTGGGAGTTGGGTTTGATAATACTTTATACCTTTGATATGAATCACCACTTTCACTATAAAGCTCAAGACCTATTTCTGCTAATAAATTTCTTACAACTAATAAGTCATTGCTACCATTATTATTAAAATCTGCAAAAATTGCACCTGATACATCAGACAAGTTCCAAAGAGGTAAATCAGGATAATTATTAGCAACCAGAGATTCGTAAATCTGTATTTGATCTCCTCTTAATGATGCTATTTTTGATCTACCGTTAGATTTTTTATACACATCCAAAGGCCAAAAATCTTCTGAGAAATAATATGTTTGTAACAGAGCATTTTGATGAAACTCATAAGCGTAAACAGGATTAGTTATCCCTGTACCTGTCTTCATTGCTACAAATTCAGGTCTTCCGTTATTATTAAAATCCACTGTATTCTTTGCTAAAACTAAACCATTCTCTAATTCTATCGCTCTAAATCCTGTGTTTGGGATTTCTTCCTGAACAATTAACTGATTCAAGTTTAACCAATCAGTATCATAAGTATTTCCTGATAAATCTACTGCAGAGAATTTTATTGATAAAATTCCGGAATTAATTAGATTATCAACCTGAAGCACATGAATACTATCATATACAGCTGAAGCTACAATACCGGTAAATGTCCCAATTGTATATTCCATATTTAAGGAAACTTCTTTATTCCACAATGAAAAGATAAAATGTTCAGCAAAATGTTCTTTATACCTTTTTTGATAAAAAACACTTTCTTCAACAAGTCTCGGGGAATCTCTATCAATATAAAAAATAATAAAATTATCTATAAAACTACCGTCAGTTTTTTCAAGCCTTACTCTTAATCTATAAAGATTATCATTAAAGTTATTTGGCAAATAAAAACTCGATAATACGCCATTTTCTACCTGATTATAAAAATAAACAGGACTATTAGTATGATTATTAACATCCTTCCAATCAATGGACAAAGGATTTAGTCTATCAGTGAACATTACAGAATATCTTAAAAAATGCTCTGAGGTAACAGTTCCAATTATGTCAAAAGCTGAGTTTAGCCTTTGATGGTCATGAGGAAATGAAATTTCTGCAATATCATTACTTTCTATGTTTAAAAGTTTTTGCACATTCAAGAGTCCATAACCATGAAAAATATCAAACCCTTCATTACCTAAATCTTCAGCTGAAGACCTCAATCTTTGCTTTACTTCAAAAACATCCAATCCCGGCTCTCTTGATAACAGTAAAGCAATCGCTCCTGAAACAAAAGGTGCTGCCATAGAAGTTCCTGACAATCTGTTATAATTATTATTTAGTGAATAAGTTGACAATATCTCCTGTCCCGGTGCCATAATATCAAGTTCAGGTCCATAACTAGAAAAACTAGCTCTAACTTTATTCCTATCAACTGCTCCTACAGCAATGGTATTATTAAACCTAGCCGGATAATTGATATTTCCTCCGGGAGTATTTCCCGCAGCACAAACAACAATTACTCCTTTTTCTTCACAATAATCTATTGCATCTTTAATAATTTGAGAAAAATTTGAATCCCCCCAACTCACATTAATAATATGAGCTCCCATATTTGCTGCATACAGTAGTGCTGCAGCGGCATCATCATCTTCAAGGAAACCACCTCCACCGGCAGTACTAAATCCTGCTCTGATAGGTAAAATCTTAATATTCCATGCAGTTCCTGTTATACCGATATTATTATCAGTATCTGCTCCGATTATACCGGAGACATGAGTTCCATGAAAAGTTTCATCCGTAGGATCAGGATCTCTAACTAAGTAGTCACCGATGGCAATATGTGCCATTCCGGGTGCATCTACAAAATCATAACCCATATAGTCATCAATGAATCCATTTCCATCATTATCGATACCATTACCGGGAATTTCACCTTCATTAATAAAAATATTATTTATTAAATCATCTAAATGAAGAATACCGGAATCGACTACAGCTACAATTACTTGTTCAGATCCAGTCTCAATGTTCCAAGCCTGAGGAAGTTTAATCAATTCAAACATATCTCGTTGATCGTTATACAATGGATCATTTGGAATCCTGTTAAATGCACTTAATCCATTTCTCTGAACAGCTTTCAGATTGTTATTATTCTTTGCCTGATTCTGTAAGCTTGTTAGATCTATACTTTGTTCAGTTCTAACTAAATACCAATTAAAACCTTGCGACATTGGACTAACTGCTTCAATATGAATAATATTATAGCTATTAAACAAACTTTTGATTGACTCATCGGAAAATGAATTTCTAGTAAATTCTAAACTCTCATTACTTTTTATTAAAACTTCTTTAAAGTTTATATTGGCATGAATTACAATAAAAAAACTTAAAAAAAGTATGGTTAAAAAACTAACTTTTTTTTCCATTAAGCCTCCTTACTCTTAATATCAAAAACAGAGGTATTAAAAACCCCTATTTTTTCACTCTTTATTCTAACTTTATAAAATAACTAAATATCTCTTGTCAAGAAAAAATTTATATTATTT
>CAZJNG010000248.1:0-4497 GCA_964547265.1 uncultured Candidatus Cloacimonadota bacterium
GCCCGGGTACATGAGGATCCTGATCGAGGTGGTCGATGCGATCGGTATTGAACAGCGATGTGCGTCGCTTGATGCCGTGGACGATGTAGCCTTTTTTGAGCAAGAATTCGGCGAGATAGGCGCCGTCTTGGCCGGTGATGCCTGTGATGAGTGCGGTTTTTTGCTGGGACATGTTCCCCCCTAAAAAGCAATGGACAAAAAAACAATAAGTAACAGAAAACTACTCGCTAAAAAACACAATATCGTCTTTATCCTTATCCACAAATTCGTACTGCAGAGTGCGATGGAGACCCTCAGCCAACGTAAAGGGAGCAACAAATCCACAACTATGTGCTGACGTTGCGTCAAATTGAGTGGTGGCGCAGAATTTTTTAACACGGACAGAACTAATTGATAGTTTCTTCCGAGTAACATAGGCAAAAAAGTCAAAACAACACCCAATTAAATAACCTATTGAGTAAGTTAATCGAATTTTGGGTATTTTTTTGTTTAATGATTCCTCTACAATAGAGACGAGTTTATTCATGTCGAGATCTGGCTTATCGATATAATTAAAGACTTGATATCCGGGATTAGCGTTTCGTATATGATATTCAATAAAAGCAGCCACATTACCAACATAAGCCATGGATTTTTTATTATTGCCCTTTCCAATCATCAAAAATTTACCTGAAGCGATTTGCTTAAGAAGATTAAAAACATTTCCACGATTTCTTTCACCGAATATAACGGTTGGGCGGATAATGGTCAGCGACCTATTCTCTGGATCTTTTTGATACCAATCCCTCAGAAATTCTTCAGCCTGCCATTTGCTTTTTCCATAATGGTTAAAAGGGTCGGGAGGATGATTTTCTGAAGGGTTTTGTTTATTAAGTCCATAAACAGCCACGGAACTGGTGAAGACCATGTTTTGAATCCCTAGAGAATCCATGGCTTCCAAAACCTTCTTTGTACCTTCAACGTTTACATCATAGTATTTGGAAATTGGCGAGACATCATCGCGATGCTCGGCAGCGAGCAATACGACAGTATCTGTATCCTTAGGAATCAATCCTCTCAAACCAGGGAGGCAAATATCTTGAATTTGCGTGATGGTTGGAAATTGTGATGAAGGCCTGATATCAATATTCAAGCAGTATTCGGTTTTAAGATTTTCAAGCAATCGGGTACCGACAAAACCTGAAGCACCGAAAAGAGTAATTTTTTTCATATCACTTCTTCATAAATTGGGGGAGTTTGGAAAAAATCCTAAAAAATGGGTAGAAAATGGACACTGGAATGTCATTATTTTTAAAGGACTTCATGACATTTATATTTCCTTCAATGATTTTTTTGAGAGAACCAGTACTTTCACCACCATAACGCATTTTTACTATGGTTTGTTCTAAATATTTTGTTTTTATTTTATACTTTTCAAAAAACCTCAACATCAGATCAAAATCCGCCGAAACATTTAAATTCAAATCAAAACCACCATACTTATCATATATCTCTCGCTTGACATAAAGTGTAGGATGGGGTGGATGCCAGCCTTTTGAAAAACTATTCTCAATAAATGAGCTACTTTTCCAAACCCGAATTATTTTATCAACATTTTTTGAATCGACGAATTCTAAATCACCAAAAATTGCATCACAATTATGCTCTTCAAATTTTTTAACAATATTTTCAATTATTGTTGGTGATTTCAATATATCGTCCGAATTAAGAATACCAACCAAATCACCAGTTACATGCATTAGACCTTTATTCATGGCATCATAAATGCCCTTATCAGGCTCAGATATTACAATCTTTTCACGCCTTGAAAAGTTATCAATAATAGACAAAGTACTATCTTTAGACATCCCATCAATAAAAACATGCTCCAAAAAAGGCCAACTTTGTGAATTAACTGAGTCTATACATGTTTTTATATACTTATCACTATTATATGAAACCGTAATAATGCTAACTTTTTTGCATTCTTCAGATTGTATTTTATTGTTCAATGTAGAACCTCGTCTGCTTAAAAACTCATACAAAAATAAATTTTATAACAAAAAATATGTTTCAAATTAAATTTCATATTATTTATGCGAATAATTAAAAGAGTAAAAACCTAAAAATATAGATAAAAATATATGATTACCTCAAGTTTTAATCATAGGAAGCCCCCACGCTAAAACGTTTCCTAATACCCATGTCCGAATGCATAAATTATTTATTAGTAGAATTTTCTGCTAATTTTTGTTCTATAGAAATAAAAAAACAAATAATTGCGAAAGGCACCAACCCCCTAGAGACAAGAAAATATTCAGAAATAAGGTTGGCAATTACAAAACAAAAAAATACAACGCAAAAATAATTACGAGTTTTTTTTCCAGAGTTAGTAAAAACCCGTTTTTTAATGGAAAAAAACCATTCGTAAATTACAGAACAAAAAAGGACGAACCCAAAAAGACCTGATGAAAGCAAAATAGTAACAATAGAGCTATCGTACCAAATCAGTTGGGTACTCTGCATACCTATACCAAATACCAAAGGACCAGCAAAGTATTCTTGGAATCCCTGTTTTCCTTTATTGATTCTCCCAATCGAACTGTTATCAGAAATCAAGTCAAAATTCATACTACGCTCTAAAAGATAAATTTTATCATTAAAGTAATCAAGCCAATACCCCGCCGAGAGGTACATGACAATAAAAAAAATAATTAGATACGGGATTATTTTAATTATTTTTTTTATTGAAATTTCCATGACAAATAAAGCCAAAAAACCGATGCATAGGATAAAAATTCCAGTTCTAGACCCAGTAAGGACTATAGAGGTCCACGACAATACTAAAAAAGAACCAGAGATGAAACTTGGCAACTTTAATATCTTTTTTTGGATACAGTAAAAATAAAAAATACTGCTCAACGATAAATATGCGCTGAACAAATGAGCATCACCATTGTAGTTTTCGTCAATGCTTGTAAAAGGAAACGACGGTCTTTTGGGCAGATTAAAACCAAAATAATTAGCAACAAAAAAGTAAAATAGAACATATATTACTAAAAATAAAAAACACAAATTATACAATGTACAACAGTTTTTTATTTGCACACTTGAAAGACGAAATTTATTAATTTGAAAAAAAATTGCAAAAATAAAGATATACTTGAGCGTAAAAAAAATTCCAGAACGATTAATTTCTCCTACAGAATTAATCCCAACAAAACTACTTATAACTAAAGCGATAATAAAGAAAATAATTTTTATAAACTGCCTATCAATAGCAATGCCATCTCGAAAAAATACATATAAAAAACCCCCTAAAGCTAAAATATCAATTAGCCTTAAAAAGGAAATTATTTTTAAATTTATAGGAAATGATAAAATTAAAAGAACAAGTAAAATGTAATCTAATTTATTTTTTGATTTTGTCATAATACCACTTTATCTTAAGCGTGAAAGGCGCAATAAAATACAATTTTTTATATAATATACCTTTTATTTTTAGGGTAATAGATATTTTCGAAGTAATTATATTCAAAAAGCTAACTTTTTCTTTGCATAATATATCATTAAACTCTTTTTGTTCATTTAACAATTTTTCCATATCCAGAATATCCATGCAAAACACTTGTGCATTATTTTTTAATACATCTATAAGTTTAATAATTCTTTTAGCTCTAAAAAGCACA
This sequence comes from uncultured Candidatus Cloacimonadota bacterium, assembly GCA_964547265.1. Lineage (GTDB taxonomy): Bacteria > Cloacimonadota > Cloacimonadia > Cloacimonadales > WRIO01 > JALNXV01. The sequence goes on from CAZJNG010000248.1 coordinate 3,669, forward strand.
ATGTCAGGCCTGAAATTTAAAATACCCCCAAAGGTTTGTTCTGAATGTTGTCTATATTTATAAAAAGGTACATCTAATGATTTAATAATATTAGCAAACTTCTTGATGACAAGCGAAAACCAAACATCTTCGAATGGCAAATTTTCAGGCATTGGAAAAATTTTATCAGCAAGCGTTCTATGAAAACCCCATGACCATCTAGGTAAACTTGCGAGACGATAAACACAATTTTCAAAACTGTACGCAATTAAACCTTTGTTTACAGCATACTCGCCCATGTAATCTAATTTTTCATCAACAATTAATGCGTCATGACAGCAAGCCTGCATTGAATCAAGTCTTTTTAAATTTTCAATAATATTTAAATCTAAAACATCATCAGCGTCTATACATTTAATAATATTACCTTCACTTTTTGTATATCCATAATTGAGGCCATCAACTTTACCAATGCCTGGATTTTTAAAAACCGTAATATGTTTAGAATTCTTTTGATAGACATCACAAATATCAAATGTTTTATCGGTGGAATGATCTTCAACGATAATCAATTCCCATTCGCCTAAAAATTTATTGTCTTTTAAAAACGGTTCTATTGAAGAATGAATGAATTTTTCAGCATTTTTAGCAGGCATTATAAAACTAATCAAAGTACCGCTCCTTAATAATGAAGTATCCATCCACGCTCTTACCCAACACCTTAAACATATCCGCCCACATTTGTTATGATGTAAGAAGATATGATATAGCAGGATGTTGAAAAACTCTTTGCCCAAGTCCTTGATTTTACTAGAAACCGAGACGTTATTTTGGTACAATTTCGCGCATA
>CAZJNG010000249.1:0-4495 GCA_964547265.1 uncultured Candidatus Cloacimonadota bacterium
TTTATAGACTTAAATTACCTAGAATCTGTTGGAAGAAATTTAGCAAGTGGAGATTCTGTATTTGTTTCAGCAGGAATAAATGAGCTTGTATTTTATACAAAACCTTCTTATGCCGACACTAATTTGACAAAGTTTACAATCACTGCTTTAACTAATTCAAGTAATCAAAGTTATATTTCTGTGAATTCAGGTAATACTGAGGTGTTTAATTCTCTTCCTTTCAGAATTAAAAATACAGATATCTTTACATATTATGATGATAAACAGTTGCCAATAGCCGATTTAAACAATAATTTAAAAAAAATTTTCTATATCAAAGTCTCCTTAGTTTTCATTGAAGAAGGCTGGGATAACAGAAATGACTTAGTTATTGAATATCCAATTGTGTTTTGGCGATTTTTTAAGAATATCTATTTAAATATATAAATTAGTACAAAAACCAATTCAGGGAAAATTTAATGGCAATAAAGATATACGCATACATAATTAAAATGCTCAAATGTTCAATATATCTCGTATGCATTGTATTATTGACTTCTAGCTTTACGAATGATTTGACTTTTGAAAATGAGCCATATCAGGTTCAAGAGTTTGTGATATCTAACGAGATACTTTTTTTAAGAAATATTCTAGACAGTATTATTGATGATTATGATAACCTTGATTTTAAAGCAGGTATTAAGATAATTTCATTAAGAGATAATCAGACTCTCTACGAAAAAAACAGTGACTTAGAATTAATACCTGCTTCAAATATGAAAGTTATAACCACAGCTGCTGCTTTTGATTTGTTGGGTAAAGACTTTCAATGGACTACTACATTTTATAAATCGGGCAATATAAATGACCGCATACTAGAAGGCGACTTATATGTAAGAGTAACAGGAGATCCTACATGGAATGATAGATTTAGAAGAAACATAATTAACGAGACCTTCAAAGGATTTGTAAACTTACTGAAGATAAATGGAATAGACAAAGTTAAGGGAAATATTTATATTGCACTCGGCTCATTTCATGATATTAACCTTGGTTTTGGATGGAAAGAAGAAAACAGAAATCATACTTATAGTGCAAAACCTTCAGCGATAGCCTTTAATGATAATAGCATCCAACTTAGAATTAATCCAGTGACTTCAGGAATGAAAGCGAAGATAAGCGTTGTTCCGGTTTCTGAGGGTATAGAAATAGAAAACAATGTATCAATTACCGCAAATAGAAGAAACCAGTACTTTGAATTTATTACTGATTCTATAGAAAATAAGATTACTGTTAATGGAAGAATTTTTCAAAAAAGTCGTACACAATATCGTTCTTTATCGGTTACCAGACCTGATATATATGCTTTGCAAGTATTTAAAGCAAAACTAATAGAAAACGGTTTAAAGATTTATGGTGACATTGATTATAAGAATTTAGATGATGAAACTTTTTTCATGAATCAATATGAATATTTATTTTCTCATCATTCATTGCCGGCTATAGAAGTTATCAATGAAATAAACAAAAACAGTAATAATTTTATGGCAAATCAGATATTCTTAACCTTAGGTGATCAACTTCAAAGCACTTGGCAAGCAGAACAAATTATTAGACAATGGCTTAATGATTATAAGGTTAATGCTCAAAATTTAAAAATGTTTGACGGCTCAGGACTTTCTCCTTATAATTTATGTTCTGCTGAAATACTTACTGCTATTTTACAGATAATGTATAACAGAGAAGATTTTAAAGATTTCTTTAACTCCTTAGCTATTACAGGAGTCGATGGAACTCTGGAATATCAGTTTAAATATAGCCTTTTAAGGTCTGAAGTTTACGCTAAAACAGGCACAATATCGGGGGTTCGTTCATTATCAGGATATACATTTACCAAAGATCGTGAGCCTATAGCTTTTTCTATTATACTTAATAAGGCTGACAATAAAATGTCATTTTCCAGTTCTTTAATTGAGCGAATCTTAACAGAAATTGTCTTATTTTCCAGAAATCAAGAATTATTTGTATCAGTCAATTAATGAAAAAAATACTTATTCTTATTATATTAATTATTCTATTTAAATCTATATTTGCTATAGATTTAGTTTATTATTTTGACATAAGAGATTCATTAACTATAGGCTTAACCGGTGCACCTTATGGTTCGTACAGTTCAGAGACAGGTATAGGATTTGGAGTCAATCTGCTAATTTTTGAAAAACCTATTGAAAATAATATAACACCATTTGAGATGAAGCTTGACTGTTACTATTCTGCTTCTGATGAAGAAGAATTGTCAGTTAAAACTTGTATCCCGATTAGAAAATATAAGCAGTTTATCAATATAGAAACTAAGTATAAATCCAAACCTCAAAGTTTTTTTGGTATTGGAGCCAATACGGACACTGATGAAGAAATTGAATTTCAAAAGACATATTTCGTATTCAGTGGAGACTGGAATAGAATTCTGTCTAAATCAATATCTTTAGGCACAGCATTTGACTTATCCGGGTATAAGAATGAGCTTGAAGAGATAAATATTACTGATTATCAGATTTCAGGATATACTGATTTTTACAGAGTGTTTGGTTTAGGTTCAAAATTAATTATTAACACTAAAGATGCTAATTCATTTCCATCTTCAGGATATTATTACAGAAATCAATTTATGGTATATGATAAAAGAATAATCTCTGATTTTAATTTTATAACCTTATCTCAAGAGTTTCACTATTTTTATTCTTTTGGTAATCATATAATTGCCAATCAACTTGTTTCAGAAAACACCTTTAAAGACAGACCTTTTCATTATCTGACAGAACAAGGTGGTTCTAGCATAATGAGAGGTTATCAAACTGCCAGATTTTTAGATAATCATTTTATTGGTTATCAAACAGAATATAGAGCTCCTTTAATATTATGGAGAGTATCTCCAGTAGCTTTTGTTTCTTTAGGGAATTCTTATAAGGGTATCAATGATTTTAAAAAAGAAAACCTTCATTTAGCAGGTGGTTTTGGTTTTAGATTCGCTTTAGATGTGAAAACCAGATTAAATTTAAGGGCAGATATTGGTTTTAGTAAAGACGGTAAGCAAATATATTTAAAATTTGGTGAAGCTTTTTAAAAAAATCAAAACCATTGAAAATCTTTCTCTTTCGCTTGACAAAAGTAATTGCAATAAAATCAATGTAAAAAAACAATATTTTGGAGGATAAGTGAGGTATTTAAATCGACGAAGATTTGAAGCTATCATTTTTTTGATACTATTTACAAGCTTTTTTGTGTTTATGGGAAATGTTATGGGTACTAAAAACCTGCTTTCTACAATTATGAACACAGCACATGATTTATTGTTGAATACAGTATTTTATTTAATGGCAATTACTGTATTAGCAGGAGCCCTAGGTAAACTTTTAATCGAGTTTGGAATCGTCAGGCTTTTAGAGTATATTTTAGCTCCATTGATGAAACCACTATTTAACCTGCCTGGTGTTGCAGCTATGGGTGGTTTAATGACTTTTTTATCAGATAATCCGGCAATTATTAGTCTGGCAAATGATAAAAATTTTAATTCCTATTTTAAAAAATTCCAGTTAGTCTCATTGACTAATTTTGGTACTGCCTTCGGTATGGGTTTAATAGTTATAACTTTTATGATAGGCAAAGGATTTTTTGAAGCTTCTTTAGTCGGATTATTGGGAGCTATTGTCGGAGCTATTATTTCTACCAGGTTGATGCAATTTTTTGTAAGAGATTATTTCCCAAAAGAAGATGTAACTATTTATAAAGACCTTGAATCAAATATTAAATTTGATACTCAAGGCAGTATTTTTATGAGAGTTTTAAATTCTATTCTGGACGGAGGTAAACAAGGTGTTGATTTAGGTTTGGCAATCATTCCGGGTGTCTTAATTATTTCTTCGGCTGTGATGATTATGACTTTTAGCCAAGCAGATCCCACTATAGGATATCAAGGACTAGCTTATGAAGGTGTACCAATACTCCCAAAATTAGGCTCTTATGTTACCGGTATATTTAGAATTTTATTTGGATTTAATAATGCTGAACTCATATCTTTTCCTATAACTTCCTTAGGTGCAGTGGGTGCTGCCCTGTCTCTAGTACCAAAATTTATTGAACAAGGCATGGTTGGAGCAAATGAAGTAGCTGTTTTTACCGCTATGGGTATGTGTTGGAGCGGATATTTAAGCACTCATACTGCTATGCTGGATACCTTAAATTTTAGAGATTTAACTTCAAAAGCCTTGATTTCTCATACTATCGGAGGTTTATGTGCAGGTGTGTCTGCTCATTATTTGATGAGATTGTTTAGCTTATTATTCTAATATTTTTAAACTATTTAATGGTTTATAGGACAGATCAATCTGCTATAAACCATTATTTTTTTGTTTATACTTCTTAAATACTCACAACAACGAAATCAAAAAAGTGTTTTGAATTAAAATAAACTAAACTATTGCAATATTATCATTTAAGTATAAGTAACTGTTAAGGG
>CAZJNG010000250.1:0-4480 GCA_964547265.1 uncultured Candidatus Cloacimonadota bacterium
AGTCTGATTTCCGTTGACCAATATCGGAGCACCTGCATTTGCCGAAATATACAAATCTGCGGGTTCAAGATTAAACTGAACTGTAAATAAGTCTGCATCTGTAGCCCTGACTGACCTGCTACCTGTAAATTTTAACTGATAAACTTCACCGCTTCTCAGGTTGTTAATCCCGTAATCTCTGAGCAAAACCGAGAGAGGTTCAAAGCCTGCAGCGTTGATAATGATACTTCTTTCGCCCGGCTGAACATATACGAAATACTCACCATAAGCAGGATTTGTTACCCTTATAGTCTGAACATGTGCCTGAAACTGAACATTCGTATCAAGGTCTGTTTTAAAGATGATACAAGCAGCCTGTCTGTTGTTAACATCTGTAATATCGGCAGGTACTATATGCCTGTTCATCCTTTCTGCATCCTCTGTAATTCTGAGTTGATTCAGATTGGCAAAAAGATTAAACGAAAATATCAATAAAAGAACTGTAATAAATAATCTCAAAAAAATATGTTTCATACTAGCCTCTGTTATATTTTTATTTTAAAATGATAAAATCTGACATTGAGGTCATTTCGTCCTCTGTCCATTCGCCGGGTTGCCAGCTCCTTACATAGATCGTAGGATCTTTTTCCAAAAAGTCTATCAGTAAGAAAAGATGCCCTTCATCTGAATAGGTGCTTGATTCATACTGCTGTCTCATACTAATCCCATAGATAGAGGTATCATCGTCTTTTTTAAGTATGTTAAAGGTATTAAAACCCAGATATATATCTTGTTGGCGTTGGAAAATCTGTTTTTGTCTGTTCAGGTATTCCTGTTTGGTAAATTGCAGATATTCAATCTGTTCTTCGTCTTTATCGAGTTCGTAAGCTCTGCTTGATTTTGCCTCTTGCAATACTCTGCCGACGATAATGACCGCATCATCGGAAAATATCTTTTCCAGTGTCTGCATATCACGGTTCATATAAGCTGTACGGTATTTCTCAAGAAATTTAACTATGACTTGTCTGTGTTGCCTGTCTTGAGTGGATAAACTCTCTACATCTACAAAATTATCATAAAGTTCATTAAAAATATTAAAGCCGACATCAACTAATTTACCATCTTTATCAAAATCTAAAACAAGATACTCAACTGCATCTGTAGCAAGGCTTTTGTATTTACATGAAACAGGGATATATCTCAGTTCCCAACCTGTCCAGGTGGGATTGATATCTAGCTGAAAATCTTTATCTATCAAGCGGGGATTGTTGTACTTAAATAAAGAATTGAGTTTGTCATTAAGAAACGGGTCATTTTTGTAAGCAGTTTTAATCTCACCGGAACTAATTATTTTAAGAAAATCATCTGTTTGCTTTAAGATTTCCTGCTTTAGTTTTGGGCTGACAGAGGTGTTTGAATGCAGGTTAAAACCATTCTTTGCGGATGAAGCCGCTTTGCTGACATCCCTTTTTTGCCTGCTGTCCCGTAAATCAAGCTTAATGAAATTATCAAAAGAAGGTCTGCTGACTACCTGCCAAAGCCTTTCTACAGAAGGAAATCTGTTTCTTGCTCCGCCATATCTGTATTCTAAATGTATCTCCAGATGTGTAAATGCACCGGAAGAATCAAATAAATCACAGGTAGCTCTACCGTCTCTAACCCTGCTGATATTTGGTTGACCGCCTTCTATATACTCAAATTCCAGACTCTGTACCGGCTTGCCTTTGTACTCAACACTTAGTAAGATAGTCCTCTTATCCTTTGCATCCTCTAAATCACCGTCATAATAAAACCTGACCGTATTTAAAATACTCTGAACCTTAATCGGAATAACCAAACGAAGGTTATCATTTTCATACTCTACTATCTTATCAGGCAAGGCATTCATCAAAATCAGACAATAATAATACAACTGCAAGGATGTCATTAAATCAGTCCTTAATTCTGCTTCGTTGGCTGTCCTGTACATAGTGAAAATCTCATTTTTTCTGACCTGGTAAATCTTGTTGAGTTCGTCTGAATGAAGGTAATAAAGCACACTATACTGACCATTGGAAAGTCTGTTTATCAAGGGTCTCAGGTTTCTGAATTCATTTTGTGTAACTACCCTGACTACCACTTCCATAAATTCATCAGAACCACTGCCTGACTCCTGTATGATATGATTGTAGCTCGACTCAACCTTGACTTCTATGTCACGAGATAACCTCATCAAAGCCAAATCCGAAGCCTTTTCCCTGTCCTCATCAACTGCCTCTCCATAGTAAAATCCACTGTTATGCCTTTTAATCTCAGCAATATCAGGAATATTTGCAGTTAATATCTTTCCTGCCAACAATAATAAAAGTAAAAAAATCACTCTTCCGCAAGACTTTTTCATCCCCGTCTCCTCTACATCATAGTCTTTGGGATTATGTATATAATTTTGATTAAAATCTGTCAAGTATTTTTTGAAGATTTGTTTTTTAACACGGATTATGCGGATTAAGCGGATGGATAGAGCTTGTGCAAGATTTACGGATGATAACAAAATTACGAAGAAAAAGTGTCATCCTGAACGAAGTGAAGGATCTCATTGATTTCTTTAAAATCTTGCAATTCAATAAAATGAGATTCTTCGCAAGCTCAGAATGACATGACCAGACGAGCCGTCCGGTTTCCAATTTGAAGATTTTTTCTGTTTTTGCACAGCCTCGATAGAGGCTGTCTCAAAATTGATGTTGTGCGAGCATCCCTGCTTGCACCTAAAGCCATAAATCATTTACAATCAATACATTATAAAACTACAAGCAAGGATGCTTGTAGAACTTTTTTGCATTATGAGACAGTCTCAGATATATCATAAGCACTGAGAAAACAGAAAAGATTTTTTAACACGGATTTCACTGATTACACGGATTGATTTATGATAAGCACAAAGCACAAAAGGAAAGCAAAGATACCCGTAATCAACCGGAGACCTCCAAGAGGGAAAAAAGCCTCTTGGATGTCCCTTGATTGTCAGTAGTATATTTTAACAAACTAAACAGATATTCTGATTATATAAAATTTATGGCTCAAGGTGCATGCAGGGATGCTCGCACAACACTAATTTTAAGCAATTTTGTTAGACGATTAAAACAAAGAAAAAGGTATTTCCATTATATAGTAATAACCAAGTTTATTATGTTTTGTGTCCCATGCGTGTCCGTATTTATGCAAGGTTGTAATTCCTAAGATATCCCACACAGAACGAACTTCTGCTCCTACAGCTTTGTATGTAATAGAGCTTGTATCATCGTTATTTATGTCAGGTTGAAAAAGCTTTGTATAGTCAACCCATAATGAAAAGCCCAAATATCCTGAGGATAAAATCGGACTGCCCAGATATAAAGAAAATGGCGTATCATCAAGTAGTTTAAATTTTAAATCGTTCTGCATAGAAAAGAGTTTTTTACCCCATAAGGTTTGTTCATATCCTCGTAAGTACAACCTTGAAAAAAGAGGCTTTCCATTAACTTGAATAAATTCAGAATCATCAACACCGGGCATAAACTGAAGCAAAGGATCTTTACCTGTTTCTCTGTAAGTAATCCTGTTTTGAACTGCAATGGTTTTAATAAATTCGCTTTTAAACACCTCTCTAAAAGGGGTTACAGACATATCGTTAAATACTTTTAACTGCCAATAGTCCATTTTCATCCCTAAACTTTCATTGGAGTAATCATAAGAAATAGAAGTTTTTAGAGATTTTACCGGATGAAAAAGGTCATTTCTCCAAGGCAGATTATAGTTGTAATTTATGTTAATATTTGACAAGATTAAATCATCATCTGCAAAAAGATGAGAATATTTCTTAGAATCATTACTCAGTTCAAATTTATTATAGACCAGTCCCCCACCCCAAGAAAGTGAGGTAAAAGGTCTTTGATAAATGTTAACCGGATATTGAAATTCTAAGCCTATCTGATTGATTTTATTATAGTAAAATTTATTGTCCACTATACCTGCATACCATTTGGTTTGCATAGTAAAGAAATTTAAGGTTGGTTTCAGGGTATTATTTTGATAGCTAAAGAAATATAAAGGGTCAGTAGAGCTACTAAAAGGAACATAAAACATCCCCATTACTAAGTGTTTTCCTAGAGCTTCAGATAAAACTGCAGTACCAAAAAGTCCATTTGAAGAAGGGTAAACCAGTCCTTGCCTGAATTTAATATTTTTTAGGGTATTATATTTCTTGAAATCTAAATTTTCATAGGCGACAATCTCATCAGGTATCTGATATTGTGGTTTGTTATGAATCCAGCGTGAATAATAATTGTTAGGAGAAATAATCTCATTTTTATCTGTTTTATCGGTAAAAGAGACCTTTCCTAAGACTTTATTATCTCTGTTTAGTTCAGTTAAAGAGATTGTATTTAAGCCTGTATCAGAGTTAGTAATTAACACAGGAAAGATATTTAAAGGTGGTCCCTGATATTCTTTTATTGTTTTATCTACTGAGTTATAAATGTATAAA
>CAZJNG010000251.1:0-4464 GCA_964547265.1 uncultured Candidatus Cloacimonadota bacterium
ATGAGTTTTAAACAGCCAGGCTTAACTTTCAGATAAATATATTTATTGTGAGTTGAGCTTGTCTGATGTGTTGTATTTTGATTTTAAAACTAATTATCAAGATTTGTGAAATATCATAAATAAGGAGTTCAAATGGAAGACATCAGAAAATATTTAAAAGACATAAAGAATTACACAGAGTTAAGAGTTCAGGAAAATCAATCTTACGAATTATCACTTATTAATGGTATCTGTACATCAAATCACAAATCAAAAAGCAGAGGGATTTTTGCTCGTAGTTATAATGAGGGCTATTGGGGTGTCTCATCTGCTCCATTATCTGAAAAAATTCAAATAGAGGATGTTTTAAAAGAAGCTCTGGATAATGCTGTATTTTTGAGAAACAACAGTAAAAAAAGAGAGAGTTCCTTAATAAATTCAAAAGAACAATTTGAAATTATTAAGGATTATGGAAAATCAAAAAATGTCTTATCTGATAAAGAAAAGATAGAATTTTTAAAAGAGATTGATAACTACATAGTTAAAAAATACCCTCTGATAAGTGCAAGAAATATTTCTCTTTATGTTCAGGAATCAAATAAAAAACTGGCTAATTCATTTGGTAGTTTTTCAAGTCTGATTGTTCCATCTACTAGCCTTTATATTAATTTAACTATGAATAAAAACAATGAGAATTATGAATTGTGGGATATAATAGGAAAACTCGGAAAGATGGAAGATATCTTTAATGATCCAAAACAATTATTTGACAGGTTTGACTTGCTTTATCAGAATTTAGAAAAAAAGAGTTTAGCAGTTAAAGCTAAAAGCGGAGTTACGGATGTCATTATTGGAGAATCTATAGGTGGCATACTGGCACATGAAGCGATAGGTCATACAACAGAAGCTGATTCTGTAATGACAAGTTCAATTGCTAAAAAATATTTAGGAAAACAAGTTGCTGTACCTTTTTTGAATGTTGTTGATTTTGCTCATACCGCCTTTGGAGAGGATTGTCCTGTACCCGTACTTGTTGACGATGAAGGTGTTAAAGCTAAAGATGTTTTTTTGATAAAGGATGGAATTTTAACAAACTATATGCATAACAGAGAATCATCAGTGTATTATAATCAAGAGTTAACCGGTAATGCCAGAGCTTCAGCTTTTAATGACATACCTCTTATTAGAATGAGAAATACTTGTATTTTACCAGGGAAAGATAAATTGCAGGATATGATAAGTTCAATTGAGCATGGTTATTATCTTGTTAAGTCTGGAAATGGAAGAGCTGAAAATACAAGTGAATTTATTTTTGGTGTAAGATTAGGATTTGAAATTAAAAATGGTAAAATAGGTAACGCTATTAAAGATACAACAGTTTCAGGTGTTGCATTTGATTTATTAAAAACAGTTACGATGATTTCTGATGAATTTAACTGGGATCCAGTTTGTGGTCATTGTTTTAAACAACAGCCAATCAAAGTGTCACATGGAAGTCCGGCAATCAAGTGTAAAATTAACATAGGAGGATAACAATGGAAATGGTTATGTTAAAACGGATTATTGAGAAAGTGCAAACTAAAGGAGCTGATAAGTCAGCAGCTTCAATAACTGTTAAAAAAGAAAAAAAGCTAAGTATTGTCAACAATGAGATTTCAGTTTTTAATACAAACATAGATAACGAGCTTTCAATAAAAATTATTAAGGACAAAAAATATACATCTTGTGATATAAATGAAATATCACAAGATTTTATTGATGAAAGTATCAATAAATTATTTGAAGATTTAAAAGATGCAGAGGAAGATGATGCTTATGAAATTGCACCTTCTTTAGAAAAAAATTATACCTTCAAAAATAATACAAATGAAGCCAGTGAAGATTTAATGATAAAGCAAATAAACAAATTTTTATCTGATCTTCAAGAAAAGTATCCTATGATTATCCTTGATAATGATTGTGAGTGTTGTTTTACACATAAAGAGAGATATTTTTTTAATTCAAATGGAGTTGAGCTTGAATCAGACGAAAATTATTTTAACTATCAGCTTTATTTTATTGCTAAAAATGATCAAACAGCAACTAACGATTCCTATTATGATAAACAAGTAAGTCAATTATCTTCAGAAGATTTGATATATGACAAAAATATGATTAGAATAATTGATCAGGTGTGTGAGCAGTTAAATGCAAGAACATTAGATCATAGCTTTGTAGGTGACATTATTATCAATCCTGAATTTATTCTGGAAATATTGGCAGACAGCTTACTTTTACCTTTAAGAGAAGAAAGTATTATTGATGGAAGCAGTATCTACTTAGATAAATTAAATAAAAAAATTGCCTCAGATATCTTTACGCTTGAAATTAATCCGGTATCAGATGAGTTTGTGAGTAAATCTTATTTTGGTAACGGAGGATTCCTGAATGAAAATATGACTGTCATAAAAGATGGAGTTTTAAAAACATTTTTACTGTCCCAATATGGAGCAAAAAAAACAGGCTTTGAAAGATCTAAGAATATGGGCTGGATAGGTTATACAATTAAACCCGGTAAAACCAAATATGAAGACATGATTAAAAATTGCCAAAAAGGCATTTTAGTATGTGGTTATGCAGGCGATGAACCGAATAACGAAGGTGATATAACTGGGGTTGTTTTAAATAGCTTTTATATAGAAAACGGGGAGATTCAATACCCAATTAAAGAGGTAATGATTTCATCAAATACAGCCCAGATGTTACAAAATATAACTGAAATTTCAGAAGAGTTTGTCAATAATGGGACTAGTATTATGCCTTTTGTGAAAATATCAAATATCTCTGTATCAGCAAGTGATGATGAATAATTTAAACAGGTTGCTACACAGGCTATATGCTGTTAAAAGGGCACATAACCTAAGCTGTTATCTGAAAAAATCTGTTCAGTGCAAAAGACAGGAAATACATGAAATTAATAAGTTTACGCTTAATGAAAGAAAGTGATATCTGCATCATTGCCAGAGCTTTTAAAGAGCAAGGATGGGACAAACCAGAATCTCAGTATAAGTTGTATTATGAACAACATATTGAGGAAACAAGAAGAGTTGTTATCGCAGAATATGATGGTGAATTTGCAGGATATATTACAATAGTTTTTCATTCATTAGATAGTTATTTTTCTGAGCGAGGAATTCCTGAGATTGTAGATTTTAATGTGCTGATTAAATTTAGGAAATGTGGAATTGGTTCACGACTAATGGATGAAGCAGAAGAGTTTTGTTTTAAACAATATGAAACTATAGGTTTATCAGTAGGCTTGTTAAGCGATTATGGAAGTGCCATAAGAATGTATGTAAAAAGAGGCTATGTTCCTGTAGGTGATGGCATTAAATATAGAAATAAGGTCTTGAGTTATTTTGAGCAAGTTCAGGTTGATGATGATCTGGTATTGAGTTTTACAAAAAACCGAAAGACTGCCAATTTTGAAAAATTCTTGCAAAAAAAACATCACAATAAGCTCATTTTGGTTAAATCAGTATCAGAAACACCCATAAATAATAAAGCTAATGTGTTGAACAGCTTCCTCTAAAGAAATTAATATTTAATAAGAATTCTTCTTGACAAAATTAGAAACATAGAAAAAATGAATAAAATTATTGATTCTTATCATTAGCATTACGAATTTAGCAATTAATTGTTAGCATATTTAATGAAAAAAATAGTAGGAGAAGAAATGGGTACAAGAGCAAATATTAGGATAGAGTATAAAGGTAGTACTATATGTGCCAAGTATATTAACATCGACGGACATATAGAAAATTGGGCTCCAAAACTGATAGTTGCGTTAAATCAGACTACTCCAGATTCGATTCTAAAGAATAAACAGTTGTTGAAATTTATTTTCAGCGATTATTTTGGTGATGATAATTTAGATTATGTGTGTGATGTTGATATTTCTGACGATTGTTATAAGATTACAATACATCGATTCAAAAAATTAATTTTTGAAGGAACCTTAGAAGAGTTTTCTGCAAAATATGATGATATTTATTGATTTGATGCTCATCTTTTTTTAATGGTTACTTTTGACTTTGATTGTAGATTTTGAAGTTACATTTGTAATTGTATAATGTTAAACTCATGGAGCTACAGTATATAATCTTATAAGTTAGAAAAATTCTGTTTAAAAGAGTATATTTCATCTGTTTTTTTACCTAACTTCTGAATATTTTTTATAAATAAAAACTGTGATAAAGATCAAAGATGTTAAAATGTCCCGGAAATAATTATTTGGTTAGGATATCTAACAGCTTATAACATAGGCTATATGCAATAAAGATTTTCTAAAGAATGGATTTTATTTATTCATTGTACATAGGCTTTAGAAGCTGTCTAATGTTCACAGATGTAAACAAAATTTCTAAGATAAAGTGTCATCCTGAACGAAGTGAAGGATCTCCTTGATTTTCTTAACATATTACAAATCAACAAGATGAGATTCTT
>CAZJNG010000252.1:0-4426 GCA_964547265.1 uncultured Candidatus Cloacimonadota bacterium
TCAAAGAAAGGCGGAGGCACTTTCCGTTCTTTCGATTCAATTGATAATGCCCCTGAAGAAAAAGAACGTGGCATTACAATTGCGACAGCTCATGTTGAATATCAAACTGAAGCTCGTCACTATGCACATGTTGACTGTCCCGGTCACGCTGACTATGTAAAAAACATGATCACCGGTGCGGCGCAGATGGACGGTGCAATTCTTGTTGTTAGTGCGTTTGACGGTCCTATGCCTCAAACTCGTGAACACATCTTGCTTGCTCGCCAAGTAGGTGTTCCTGCAATGGTAGTATTTTTAAACAAATGCGACATGGTTGATGATGAAGAATTATTAGACCTTGTCGAACTTGAAGTAAGAGATCTTTTATCAAAATACGGATTTCCTGGAGATGATATTCCTGTAATTCGTGGTTCTGCATTAAAAGGATTAAACGGAGAAGCTGACGGAGAGGCTAAATTACAAGAGCTTATGGATGCAGTTGATACTTATATCCCGACACCTGAAAGAGATAAAGACAAACCTTTCTTAATGCCTGTAGAAGATGTATTCTCAATTCCGGGTCGTGGTACAGTTGCTACCGGAAGACTTGAAAGAGGATCTATCAAAGTTAATGATAAAGCTGAAAGAGTTGGAATCCGTGAAACAGTAGAAACAACAGTTACCGGTATTGAAATGTTCCGTAAGATAATGGACACATGTGAAGCCGGCGACAATGTAGGCTTACTTTTACGCGGTTTAGGCAAAACAGATATTGAAAGAGGTATGGTATTAGCTAAACCGAAATCAATTACTCCACATACAAAATTCAAGGGTGAAACTTATGTTTTAACTCAATCAGAAGGTGGACGCCACAAGCCATTCTTTACCGGATATCGCCCTCAGTTCTATTTCAGAACAACTGATGTTACAGGTTCATTATCACTTCCTGAGGGAGTAGAAATGGTTATGCCCGGTGACAATATTACCGTAAGTGTAGAATTAATTCAGCCAATCGCTATGGAACAAGGTCTTCGTTTCGCTATCCGTGAAGGTGGAAGAACTATTGGTGCCGGCGTTGTTGGTGAAGTTGTTGAATAAAGTTAGGACATTAAAATGAGAGATTTAGTAATACTTGCTTGCGAAGATTGCAAAAACCGTAATTATACAACTACTAAGAATAAAAGAAAACATCCTAATAGAGTAGAATTTAAAAAATTCTGCCCAACATGCAGAAAACACACTCTGCATAAACAGACCAGATAATTAGTAATGCAGGACAGTAGTTCAATTGGTAGAGCATCGGTCTCCAAAACCGAAAGTTGCGGGTTCGACCCCTGCCTGTCCTGCCATAAATATAATAATAAAGGAAAGCCAGTAGCTTTGCTACTGACTTTTCACATCTTATAGAGTGATGGAACAAAATGAACAAAATACAAAAGTTTTTTAAAGATGTAGTAAGAGAAATGAAGCTCGTATCTTGGCCGACAAAGTCAGACATCAAAGAAGGAACTACTGTTGTTATTATTATGTCTGCAATAGTGGGAATTTTTCTTTCAATAGTAGATTTATTTTTTACAAAAATTGTCGGATTTCTGTTTTAAGGTATAATAATGAAAATGTGGTACGTATTGCATACTTATACAGCTCAGGAGGATCGTGTCAAAGATGCTATTATGAAAGGCACAAAGGACACTGAGTTGGAAGGCCTTGTTGGAGATATCCTTGTTCCTAAGCAAAAGACTTATCATATTCGTGAAGGAAAAAAGATAGAAAGAGAAAAGAAGATATTTAATAGTTATATCATTATTCAAGCAGATTTAACTTCTAAATTACACTCATTTATTGTGAATTTACCGGGTGTGACTAATTTTCTCGGAAGTGGAAAAAGAGCATATACGCTACCAAAAAATGAAGTTGATAGATTACTTGGAATAGAAGAAAGAGGTAAGTCTAAGGTTAATGCTTACGATTTCATTCCAGGCGATAAAGTTAAAATTATCAATGGTCCTTTCTCTGATTTTGAAGGTATAGTTGATAAAATTAATTCTGAAGCTGCAAAGCTTATTATTAAAGTTACCGTATTTGGTAGAGTTACACCTGTTGAAGTAAACATGGATCAAGTAGAAATATTATAAATTAAAGTAAGAGGTATATAAAATGGCTATTCCAAAAGATGTCGTTTCAGTTATAAAATTACAGTTACCTGCAGGTAAAGCAACACCTGCACCACCTGTAGGACCTGCTTTAGGTCAAGCTGGTGTGAATATTCCTGATTTTTGCCGTCAATTTAACGAAAAGACAGCAGATCAACCGGGAATGATTTTTCCTGTACTTATTTATGTAACTAAGAAAAAAACATTTACATTTGAGATTAAAACACCACCGGCTGCAGTTTTAATCAGAAAAGAAGCCGGACTTGCTAAAGGTTCAGGAGTCCCAAATAAAAATAAAGTTGGTTCAATAAATAAAGATCAACTTAAAAAAATAGCACAATTAAAGATTCAAGATATGAATTGTTTTTCTTTGGAATCTGCAATGAGTATGGTCGCAGGAACTGCAAGAAGTATGGGAGTTACGATTAGTGAATAACCCGTACCAAATCGCAGGAGATTGTATTCAAAGGAGACTAAATGATAAGAAGTAAAAGGTACAAACAAGCTTCACAATTGGTAAACAGATTAGAACACTATGAGCTGGATCAAGCTTTAGAGATTCTGAAAAAAATGCCGACTGCGAAGTTTAACGAAACAGTTGAATTACATTTTAATTTAGGCGTTGATCCACGAAAAGCGGATCAACAAATTCGTAATTCAGTTGTTTTACCAAACGGAACAGGTAAAGTTGTTCGTGTTTTGGTATTTGCAGAAGGCGATAAAGCCGAAGAAGCAAAAAATGCGGGTGCAGATTATGTTGGAGTCGATGACCTTATGGAAAAAATTTCTAAAGGTTGGTTCGATTTTGATGTTGTTGTTGCCACACCTAATCTAATGGGAAAAATAGGTAGACTGGGAAGAGTTCTGGGTCCTCGTAACTTAATGCCAAACCCTAAAGTTGGCACAGTTACAATGGATGTAGCAAAAGCTGTTAGTGAAGCTAAAGCCGGTAAGGTTGCATATCGTGTTGATAAGTTTAGTAACCTTCACATTCCAACCGGTAAGTTTGATTTTGATAACGCAAAATTAAAAGAAAACATTCTAACTGTTATAGCTGCAATTCTAAAAGATCGCCCAGCCACTGTTAAAGGTAATTATATTAAATCAATTACTTTGACAACAACTATGAATCCCAGCATCAAGCTTAGCGTAAACTCTGTAACATTAGAAGCGAAGAAGTAGAGGTGGATCATGGCAAATATTAAAGAGTATAAGTTAAAAACAGTTGAAAGTATCAAGGGAAGACTTGATAATGCACGCGCGATCGTACTTGTAGATTACAAAGGAATTACAGTTGAAGAAGTAAATAAGCTTCGTAACGCTCTCAGAGCTGAAGGTGTAGATTACTTTATTTCAAAAAACACTTGGATTAAGATTGCTTTAAATCAATTAGGAATAACTGATTTGGATTCTTATCTTGCTGGTCCGACAGCAATTGCCGTCTCAAAAAAAGACGAAGTTTCACCCGCAAGAGTAATATCTAAGTTTGTTGAAACAGAATTAGACAAAAGAGAAATTCTGTCATACAAAGCAGGACTTATAGGAACTGATGTTTTCTTACCTGCAGAATTAAAACAATTAGCTTCTCTACCTAGTAGAGATGAGCTTATTGCAAGAGTCCTTAGTGGATTCAATGCACCAATTAGTGGATTTGTTGGCGTCTTAAGTGGCGTAATCCGCAAATTTGCTCTTGCTGTTGATGCAATTGCAAAACAGAAAGCTGAACAAAATTAAAAACATACCTTTGGAGGAAAAATGTCTGATAAAAAACAACAAATTATTGAACTATTAAAAGAAATGACTGTTCTTGAACTTTCAGAATTAGTTAAAGAATTAGAAGAAATATTTGGCGTATCTGCTGCTGCTCCTGTTGCAGTTGCTGCTGTAGCAGGTCCTGCAGCTGTCGTAGAAGAAAAAACAGAATTTAATGTAGTTCTTACTGCAGCAGGCGATAAAAAAATTAATGTTATTAAAGTAGTTCGTGAACTTACAAATTTAGGTCTTAAAGAAGCTAAAGAACTTGTTGACACAGCTCCTAAAGCTGTTCTTGAAAATGTTGCTAAAGATCAAGCTGATGCTGCAAAAGCTAAACTTGAAGAAGTTGGCGCTTCTGTTGAACTTAAGTAATTCAAATAGAATTAATATCAGGGAACGGTTGATTATGCCGTTCCCTATCTATCTTATTATATTATTTTCATTTATATAAGTCTTATGTTTATCCTATCAAAGAATTTATATTTTTGTGTTTAAAATTATTACGAGCAAAGGAGTGGACTTTTGAAACCAGTCAAAAG
>CAZJNG010000253.1:0-4418 GCA_964547265.1 uncultured Candidatus Cloacimonadota bacterium
CTTTGATTGAGATAGTCCATATTCCCGGTCTTAGATTTTTTATATGAGCTATTCCATTTTGGTTTGTTGTAACTGTAATAACTTCATCTTCATTGGAAAGTATAACTTCTATTCTTGCATTTAATGGTTGTAATTCATAATTATTAAGGTTAATTAGTCGTTTGTTTTGGTAAGCTGTTTGGATATCTTCTGCGTATGCTTTAGAATAGTTTGGAGAGAGTGTTTCATATTTTTTTATGATAAGCTGTAATTCGATCTCCGAGAGTTGGATGATATTAAGTTCTACAGATTTGGTTTTAGAGTTTGAAATATGAGTTGAGGTGTCTGATAGTCCCGGAGAAACAGAAAACCCTGTAGGCAGGTTAAGTATTGAGAGTTGTGGAGGGTGTAGTTTAGATGGTGGCGTATGGTCTCTTTTGATAGTTGCATTACCTTTTTCATTGCTGACATAGTAAAGGTTATTATATTTAAAAATTGCTCCGCTGACAGGTTTTTGTTGCCAAGGGTCAAAGATTGAAATATTTACATGTTTAGATGTATCTTTTCTTGAAACAGGTAATTGTAAAGGCATACTATATTCTGCATAGCAAGAAAATTTGTAAGGGTTTGAAGTTCCTTGAGCATTTGAAATTCTTGGATTGAGTCCATAATTGAAACCTGATCTAAGGGAATGCTTCCATTTAAAGGTGTAGATGAAGTTTGTGAATAAATTTAAATAATTTTGCCAGACATTTTGATTGTGGTATATATTGTTAATGCCGATATTATGTGAAAGGCTTGAACTCCAGTTTATATTTGCCTGTATATTCGAGGACATTTTAATATGTTTTAATTCTTCATTTAATTTTTTTTCTTTACTTTGTGATACTTGATTGTTAATCAGCATATTGAAATTATTTTCTACAAAAAAGTGCATATTGAATTCAACTAATTGCCGATTTACTTTTTCTCTATAATCTTCTTTTCTGTAACCATATAGAATTTCAGAAATAGAATTTCCGTTTTTTATATGTAATCCATAGACTAGTTCGTTATCTTTAAAGTTGCTTTTAGCCGGTGAGTATATGTTTGTTTCAGCAATAAAAAATCTGCTTTTAAGGTAAAGTTTGGGCAGTAAATTTAGATAGGTAGTAAGATATAAATTTTGGTTTAAATTATGATAGTTATTAATTCCATCGGGTTTATTTTTTTCATCGTAATAGAGCCATGAAGCATAAATGTCAAATACTTCCGAGTTGAAATTTACATCCTTATTCAGTCTGTATCTATAGTTGTATTCGTTGAGAGTATTGCTTTTATCGGTAAGAGCATAAAATCTATAGTACAGATTTTTGTCTTTATAAGTTACTTCGCCTGCATAGTTTGGAGAGCTTTGTTTTTGCATAACTGAATCTTTGACAGTAAAGATTTCAATGTTTAACATTAGATTTTCGAATGCTTTAAATTGTGTATTCAGGATATATTTTTCATGTTCAATACTGTGGTGATGTGATAAAGAATACCATTTATCATCATGAGAGCGATTATGTTTCTTATAATATTTAAACATAATATATTGCAGAGGTTCGTATTGATACTGTTCTGTTTCCCATGTATAACCAAATGCATGTAAAGTATGAACAGGTCGATCTTTATATAATTCTTTCAGAAAGTTGTGTTGAAAAATAAGATGATTAGTTTTGAGTTTTATATCATAGCCGTTTCCTTGTTTGTTTTGCCTGTTTAAATCGAGTTTATAAGAACCTTCTCCTGCTGTTGCATTTAAATGTTTAGATTTAATGAAGAAATTAAAACTTGTTTCATCCTCAGTTTTTTTGTTGAAATGACTATATTTATGATTGATATAGAAACCGACTAAAGGGGAGGGATAATTTCCTAAGTAACCGAAACCTGAAACTGTTGTTGTATGTTGTCTGAAATAGCTTTTAGAGAAATTGGATGACTTGTCATAATAAATTTTTTGTCTGAAATTAATGGGGATTGTGTTGAATTTTCCCCTTGAATCAGATTTACTTGCAATAGGGATAATTTTTCTATAATTATGATTTGTCGTTATTAAATCTGTCGGCATAATTTGGGTAAGCTGATAATCAAGTGATAAGTCGTACCACTGTTCTTTGTATAAATTATTAATTTTTAGATAGATAGTGTCAGCAGCGACAGGCTGAAGTAAATGCTTTGAGTCTGTGTCAAAAAAAAGAGCTTCCAAAGGAACTGAGCCTGTATTTCTTATAAATAATGAAACTTCATATTCTTTGTCAGATATAAGATAATCGGGAAGATTAAGAGGAATTATCTCAAAACCTGTATTTACATGATGCTGTATCTCGAATAGTCCCTCTGCGTGAATTTTGCCCGATATATCTCTTAAAGCAAATGGTATAACTCTATTGCCTGCCAATAAATAATCTTCAGGTATAACACTGATGAAAATGATTTCTCTGTCATAACTTGCAATGCTTTTAGGGCTGATATTGTTAATCTGATACCCTGTAATGTCAAAAATCAGATCAGGTAGTAGCGTTACGGAAGATTGACTGTTATTTTCACAAATTATGGGAATATTTAAAACTTGGTTTTTATATGAATCTAGTTTTGTCGGATAGTTGATTTGTATATTTTGTGCAAAAAGAAATGTATTGCAACTAATAATTATGCAGACAAAAACAAATAAAAAAACAATACTTCTCATTTTATTGAAAAAGAAAATTGATGTCCAAATATTTTGTTATTCCCACAATCAGCAACCAGTATTGCGTAATATGTTACAGGTACACCTTTATCGGTAGATTTCAAGGGAATTAATGGAATAGAAATTCTTTTTTCAAGACCGGGATAGACTCTTTGATTATTTGCATAGAATGTCCCAATAAACTTAGTATTATTATCAAAAATATCTATTTTTAATGATGCGTTGATCCATTGAGTTCCGTTGTTTTTTAAATCAAAATATACAATGTTTTGAGTTGTTTGATTAATTGTGCCAACTGCAAAATTTTTAAAACCGATATCAATCGTTCCTGTTTCTTTAATATTGGAAACTATTTGAATTGCGTACCTGTAAGCAAACAGGATATTTTCTGTTTGTTGTTCAAGATGTTCTGTTGATGGAGGTTCAGAGTTTTCAATGAAGATAACAGACCAGTAAGAGCCAATAAGTTTATTGTCGTTTGGAATACTAATATGGACAGGTAAAGAAATACTTTCATAAACATTTAAACTAATGTTTTGAGATACAGAAATCCAGTTAGCGTTTGATCTGTTAAATTTACCTGCTTCCAGGTACCAGTTTTCATCAGCAGCGTTGTAAAGATAGTCTGCTTGTGTGATTTTGACCTGCAATTGTTTATTTTCAGGATTATGAATGTTGATATATTCAGTTGCGGTTTCTCCGTGAGCTAAATTGAAAACTTTAGTCAATTCTCCCTGCACAACAACTGCATCTAAAGAAAGTAGATTTAAATATATAGCAATGAGTATTAGTAAAACTTTTTTCATTAAATAATTTAATCAGAAATAGTAAAGGTTATTGTCCTGTTTTCGTTTGTAGCAACCTGAGCACCCAAAGTGGCACTTAGTCTGAAATACATGAGACGACCCGGTTCATTAACTGATTTTATACCTGTAACCAAAGGCTTAACACTTGAATCAAGAGGAACAAAGCCCATTGAATTTGCACCTGTTGGAGCCTGAGCATTGACTTCTAAAGATACATTGGTAGGCATGTTTTGATTTAGGCTTGCCAAGAGTCTTTTAGGGTTTGCAGAGGTTGAAGTGATATTGTAAGATATGGTTTCAATATGAGGTTCGTATGGATATTGAGGGTTGCTTTGATTACCTGTAAACATAAGATTAAAATTTAAATGACTTGCATTTAAAGTGATGGTCTGTATTTCAGGTATAGAAAAACTTATGTTTAGAGAAGCATTTCTGCTTGCGAAAAGAGCCGATGAAAAGATGATTAAGCTTATAATTATTAAATATTTCTTATCCATTTTAAGCCTCCTGATATTTTTTGTCATTTTATATAAAATATGGCTATTTTGTCAATTAAAATATTCATTTTTTACAACGAGGGTCTTAAAAATGAAAAACTCCTTAATTTGTTTTCCTATAATCTCTGTATTTTATGTAGAAAACAACTAATCTTCACAGCTCTATCTACTATTGGCAAGCCCAATTTGTAGAGGCTGTCCCAAAATTACTGTTGTGCAAACATCCTTGTTTGCACTTAAAATCATAAATCATTTTTAATCAATATGTTAGAAAGCAACAAGCAAGGGTGCTTGTTGAACAATTCTACATACTGTTGTGCAAACACCCTTGTTTGCACTTAAAAACATAAATCATTTTTAATCAATATGTTAGAAAACAACAAGCAAGGGTGCTTGTTGAACAATTATACATACTGTTGTGCA
>CAZJNG010000254.1:0-4410 GCA_964547265.1 uncultured Candidatus Cloacimonadota bacterium
CTTTTTTTAAATAATTTTTCCGTTTCTCGCATATTTAAATTTAACGATTTCTTGCTTATTTACAATAACAACCTTAAGGTTAGCAAAGTATATCTCTTTCAAGATAATGACTTAAATTATATCGACGAGATACAAGGAATTATTGAATCTGACACTAATGTTGGGCTAGAGAATTATTTTATTGTAGTAAATGAGGGAAGTGTTAATTTTCATATTAAAGAAGATCCTCTAATGTTTGAATACTCATTTCCCAACTACTTAAATAATATACGTTTGGTACAAACTGTAAATGAGAAGACTCTAAGTATTATAACTTCATACAATGAATTTAATACGCTCTATTTTTTTAATTTTGATCTAGCTAACAATGAACTAGAGTGCATGAGTCAAATTACTTACGATTCAACAATGAAAAATTATAATTCTTTTAATGGGATAATGTCAGAAAATAGTGCTTATGCTCAAGAACAAAGATATTATTCGTTTTCTAATGGTATGTATCAATTGATAGGAGAACAGTTAACTAATAAAAGTGTCTATAGAACACAAATCTATCCTGAACAAAACATAATGATACAATTTAGTTATTCAGGAATAGATATTTACGACATAGACTACACTGTTTCATCAGCAGATCAGGTAGTGAAACTTCCAAGAGATACTTATGTTTATCCTAATCCGGTCAATGGGGGAGATGTTCATTTCAAAACATTTTTTGTAGGCAATGATACTCAGATAAGTATCTATAATGTCAAGGGACAATTAGTCAAAACATCGAAGGCTTTTCAAACTAAAGATAATGAAAGTATCTTTGCTTGGGATAAAAAGAACAATCAAAATCAGACTGCAGCCTCCGGAGTTTATTTTTTTAAAATCAAGAACGATACTGTCGTAAAAACGGGTAAGTTTCTGATTATGAAATAAATTAAAACTTTAAGCTTGAGTCTCAAATCCCGAAGATCATAACTTGACCATCTTGGTCGAAAATAATATCAGCCAAGCTGAAAGCTCGATCTACTTAGGAGTTGTCGAGAAGCAAAGAATAATATTTCATTATTTTCGACTTATATTCGCTTCTTTAATACAAGTAATATGATAAACATTTAAGATAGTCGATTTTAATCTAAACTTCTAAAAAATCTTGACAGATATTATTACAAAATTTCATTATACCGTAATAATTATTATATGGAGGGTTTATGTTAAAAAGAACATTGGCACTATTAGTATGTATTGTATTTTTTTCACAAATTATCGCATTAGAGAAAATTAATGTGGTTTTTGCAACAGGAGAATGGGAACCATTTACTTCTGAAACAATGCCAAATAAGGGGATTGCAACTGAATTTATTGAAGCTATTTGTAAAGAGGTAAATATAATTCCAAAATTTGAGTTTTATCCTTGGTCAAGAGCAGAAATGTATGTAAAAAATGGTACGGTTTTTGCAGCTTTTCCTTATGCAATAACTGAACAAAGAAAACAAGATTTTGATTTTTCTGACATTATTTTTTATGGAATAAATTCATTTTTTTATCTCGACAGCAATAAAAAAATAACGGAAAAAATGAACAATTACAAGGATCTAGATGATTTTAAAGATTTTTCGTTTGGTGTAGTTAGAGGAAATTTTGTTGAAAGTGAACTAAAGAGAAAGGTTTAACTTATTATCCGGCGAACAGCCTTGAAGAAGTATTTAAAATGCTTAACGCAAGTAGAACTGATTTTGTGATTGAAAATCAGACAGTTGGATATTATACGATCAATAAAGCTTTCCCGGATCAAAAAGATAAGTTTAAGGTTTTGAGTAAATATTATGGAGAAACTACTTCAAATGCTTTACTTGTTTCAAGAGATTTCCCTGACAGCAAGAAAATTCTTGAAAGATTTAATCAAGGTTTAGAGAAGATTAAAGCAAATGGAACTTATGATAAAATAATAAAAAAATATAACATGGGTAAAAAATAATAAATTCTGCATATCTTTGGAGTGCATTGGCTATGTTACTTGAATTTAAAACACGAGCATAGTCCATGTACTCCATTATTTTTACAAAAAAAACATAAAAAATTCCTTGCTAAAAAATAAGTCTTTTTTTTATCGTCATCTGATGACTAAAAATCAAATAAATAAAATGGAGTTAATAATGAAATATTATAACAATGATATGGATTGTAAGCCCGGCTGCAGTTGTGAAGAAGATCATGATGAAATAATGACTCTCACCTTAGAGCTTGAAGATGGCACAACAGAAGAATGCGAAATACTAAAAGTACTTGAAATTGACGGAAAGAATTATATTGCACTTTTACCTTTTGAAAAAGAAGAATACTTAGTTTATGGCTGTGTTGAGCATGGTGAAGAAGTTGAATTAATCAATATTGAAGATGAAAAAGAATTTGAAAAAGTTGTAGATTCTTTTGAAGAATATTTTGATAGTAATGATTTCTTTGATGACATTGATGATGAAGACGAAGAAGACGAAGAAATAGAAGAAAAATAATAAACATTAAAAAATATTTTTTGACCGGCTTTAGTCGGTCTTTTTTTTGCCTGAAAGGAAAGATATATGCTTGACAAGGAATTAATTAAGATAATAACTGAGGCAGGAAATATTCTGTCCGATGCCTTTGATAAAAGTAAAACTGTTCAAACAAAAAGCAATTCATTTGACTTAGTCACTGAAACAGATAAGAAAATTGAATTATTTCTTAAACATAAACTTTCTTTATTGATTCCTGATAGTATGTTTTTGGCAGAAGAAACAGATTCCTCACTTAAAACAGGTAAATATGTTTGGATTATTGACCCGATTGACGGTACAACAAACTTTGTGCATAAATTCCCTTTTGTTTGTATATCTGTAGCCCTAAAAATAGACAATGAACTACGATATGGAATAGTTTATAATCCGATTTTAAATGAATTCTTTTTTTCAGAGAAAGGTCAGGGAGCATATCTTAATAATACAAAGATTTGTGTAAATAATGAATCTGATTTTAAAAAATCTTTTCTAGCGACAGGCTTTGCATATAATTTTCAGACAGCTAAAGAAAATAATATTAGGTTTTTCGAGACAATTTTACCAAAGGTACACGGAATAAGAAGACCCGGTAGTGCTGCTTTAGATTTAGCCTATGTTGCAAAGGGTGTATATGACGGCTTTTGGGAATGGTATTTAAATCCATGGGATGTGTGTGCCGGTATATTGCTGATAAAAGAGGCCGGAGGGTTTGTGACAAATATTCATAATAATGAATGGCAATATACAGACAACTTAATCATTGCAGGGTCTGGAAATATACATCTAAAATTGCTTTCTACTATAAAGGAGCTTTTGTGATAAAGAAGTTTACTCTCTTAAATAATTCTTTTCAAATAGAAAATATACTTGATTTTTATAAGATCTTAGCTGAAATGAAAGCTCTTTTTCGTCAAGGTTGGCTTAATGCTCAAATTGATAAAAATATTTGTGAATCTGTTGCAGAACATAGCTTTAGTATGGCACTGACTGCGATTTATCTCTTACCTCTTTTTCCTGAGCTAAATAATGAAAAAGCTATTAAAATGTGTTTAATTCATGATTTAGCAGAAGCATATATTGGTGATTTTACTCCCATAGACGGTTTAAATCATAAAGAAAAATTTAATCTTGAATATAACGCTATTAATCAAATATTTGCAAAATTTCCTAAAGGAAATGAGTTGCTAACTCTTTGGAATGAATTTGAAAACGCATCAAGCCCTGAAGGAGAATTCGTTAGAGATATAGATAAACTTGATATGCTTTTACAGTCATTAGTTTATGAAGTAATCACCGATACTGCTTTATCAGATTTTCAAAAATCAGCCTTAGAGAGTATTAAAAACAAACAGATATCTAAGATTGCTTTTGACCTTATAATATCAAAGTGAATTTTTATCATATTTAATTCATATAATAAAGCAATTATATCAAATAAAAATAATTCATAAAACATATTTTATTTATATTTATGTTTATTGTTGTGAATGAATAAGGATACTTGTAATTAAGTCATTGGTTTACAATAACTTGCATCATTGCTTTATGTTTAATGGAAACAGTCGAGAAACAGGTGACCTACAGGAGATTGCGTTTCCTGTAGGTCTCCTGTTGCTTCGTTATATATTTCTAGTAGTTATATGGTTTTTTTGTATTGCTATATAACTTT
The DNA here is from genome assembly GCA_964547265.1 of uncultured Candidatus Cloacimonadota bacterium. Lineage (GTDB taxonomy): Bacteria > Cloacimonadota > Cloacimonadia > Cloacimonadales > WRIO01 > JALNXV01. The sequence goes on from CAZJNG010000254.1 coordinate 4,192, forward strand.
ACAAAATGAAAATAATTTTCAACAAAATTGAAGTTTTGCAATATCTGTTAATTTTTCAATGTGAAATAATAATTAAGTAGTATTGTGTATTCTGATAATTTCAGACACTTAATCTGAAATACTTCATCAATGATTTTTGTTATTTCTAGACACATGATGTAGTAGCTGTCTCAAAATGTAGAAATGTTCAACAAGCACCCTTGCTTGTTGCTTTCTAAC
>CAZJNG010000255.1:0-4401 GCA_964547265.1 uncultured Candidatus Cloacimonadota bacterium
TCCTGATGGACATTGTATAATTCTTCTTTCTGAAGGAAGACTTGTTAATCTTGGAAATGCGACAGGACATCCTTCTTTTGTTATGAGTAATTCGTTTACTAATCAGGTATTAGCTCAATTAAAATTATGGAAAGATAGGTTACCTGTTGGTGTCTATATGTTGCCAAAAGAACTTGACGAAGAAGTTGCTAGGCTTCACCTTGAAAAATTAGGTGTTAAATTAACCAAATTAACTCAGAAACAAGCAGATTATATAGGTGTTTCACCAAATGGTCCTTTTAAACCTGAACACTATAGATACTAAAATCTAAGGAGTAGATATGCACGCAGAAAGACTTATTGAAAAGTTCAATCAAAAGAAATCAAAAGTAGCTGTTATTGGTCTTGGATATGTTGGCTTGCCAATGGCAGTAACTGTAGCTAGAAGAGGCTATAATGTTATAGGTATTGATGTTAGTGATTTTTGTATTCAAAATGTCAATGCCGGTAAAAATTATATTGGTGATGTTGACGATGATGAATTAAAAGATTTAGTAAAAAAAGGTTCGTTGTCTGCCGGTAATGATTATTCATTGATAAAGGATACTGATATTATCCTAATAGCGGTTCCAACGCCATTAGATAAATATCATCAACCTGATATGAGATTCATTAAAGATTCTGTAAATTCTATCGTTGAGCATATCTCAACAGAAACCTTGATTGTTTTAGAAAGTACGACTTATCCGGGTACAACTGAAGAATTAATTGTACCTCCTATAAAAGAAAAAGGTTTTATCGTTGGTAAGGACATCTTTATTGCTTTTTCTCCTGAAAGAGTTGATCCCGGTAATGAATCATATAAAACAGCTAATACTCCAAAGGTGGTTGGCGGTGTCACTGAAGATTGTAATATGGTGGCTAAAGCTTTTTATGAAAGTATCTTAGATGCAAGTGTTTTTTTAGTTTCATCTCCCGCAGTAGCTGAAATGGAAAAAATTTACGAAAATACATTTAGAAATATAAATATTGCTCTGGCTAATGAAATGACTATTCTTTGCGAAAGAATGGGCATATCTCACTGGGAAGTCATAGAGGCAGCTAAAACTAAACCTTATGGCTTTATGGCTTTTTATCCCGGTCCCGGTGTAGGTGGGCATTGTATCCCTATCGATCCGTTCTATTTAACATGGAAAGCAAGAGAATATTCATACCACACAAGGCTGATTGAACTTGCCGGTGAAATTAACAATGAAATGCCTCAGTTTGTTTTAGAAAAAGCGATTAAGATTTTAAATAAAGATAAAAAAGCAATTTCTGATTCAAGGATTCTTTTATTAGGTGCCGCTTATAAAAAAGATATTCGCGATGTAAGAGAATCTCCAATTCATAATTTGATAGTTTTACTTGAAGATTGGAATGTAAAATTTGATTATCATGACCCTTATGTCCCAAAATTTCATAATGAGTTAAATGATAAAATTTATACAGGTGTAGATTTAAAAAATATTAATAAATATGATATGCTCATAATAATTACAGACCATTCATGTTTTGATTATGAAGAGATAGTTGGTAAAGCTAAACATGTTTTAGACACAAGAAACGCCACTAAAAATATTAAATCAGATAATATCGTACTTTTATAATTATTATATATTAGCAAGGGAGATAATTCTCCCTTGCGTTATAACAAGGATTTAATAATGCAAGAGATAGGGTTGATTCCGGAGTTGTTTGGGACTATTGAAGTTGCTGATACTGATAAAAAATGGTTCGTTATTCATACCAAATCAAGATGTGAAAAAAAAATTGCTAAATGGGCTTTGCAGAATGAAATAGAGTATTATTTACCTCAATATGACAGCTTCCGTGTTTATAGAAACAAGAAAGTCCATTTTCATAAAGTTCTTATTCCCGGTTATTTTTTTACTAAATGTAATTTCCGGGAAAAAGAGATAATTGTTCGGGCAGGTCATGTAGCTAATTTTCTTTTAGTAAAAAATGAAAAGGAATTAGTTGATGATTTAAAAAGAATATTCGAAGGTCGTAGATCTGACTTGCCTATGAATGAGCATGCTTATGTCGAAAAAGGATACAAGGTTAAGATTACCTCAGGTCCACTTATAGGACTTGAAGGGATTATTGAAAATGCTGAAAATCCAAGTCAAATAATCTTAAATGTCAGTATGTTAAAAAAAGCAGTGTCTGTTACCATGCCTGCTTGTAATTTTGAAATTATTAAACAAATTGAACAAAATAAAATTGAAGAAAGTGAGGAGTAATTATGAAGATACTTGTTACAGGTGGTGCAGGATTTATTGCATCTCATCTTGTTGATAAATATATCGAATTAGGTCACGAAGTAATTGTTGTTGATAATCTTTCAACCGGATATATTCATAATCTTAATCCTAAAGCAAAGTTTTATTTGCTTGACATCTGTTCAAAAGAACTTGATAAAGTCTTTGAAATTGAAAAACCTGAGATAGTCAATCATCATGCTGCACAAATAAGTGTTCCTGTCTCTGCAAAAGAACCTCTTTTGGATGCAGAAATAAATGCTAAAGGTTTTCTCAATCTTCTGGAAAGTTGTGTAAAGCATAAAGTGAGTAAGGTTATATTTATTTCTTCAGGTGGAGCAGTTTACGGTGAGGCTGAAGAATATCCAACCTCTGAATCGTACAGCCCTAAACCTCTTTCACCTTATGCTATACATAAATTTGTTTCAGAAGCTTATCTTTATTATTATCACAGTGCATTTGGTTTAAACTATACAGTACTTAGATATGCTAATGTCTATGGACCAAGACAAGTTTCTCATGGTGAAGCAGGAGTCGTGTCTATCTTTATCGAAAAATACTTAAACAGCGAAATACCTTACCTTTACGCTTATAATGAGAATCCGGACGGTATGATTAGAGATTATGTCTATGTTAAAGATGTTGTCAAAGCAAATGTTATTGCCCTCGATAAAGCAAACCTGCAAGCTATTAATATTGGAACAGGTGTTGAAACAACTACCGGTGAACTTTTAAGAGAAGTTTCTGATCAAATGGGTAAAGAGTTTAATCCACACAGAGGTGAACCTCGACCCGGAGATATTAGGAAAAGTTGTTTAAATATTGAAAAAGCTGTCAGAGTATTAAAATGGGAACCTGATTATTCACTTAAACAAGGCGTAAGTGAAACTATAGAGTATTTCAAAAATAAATAATTTTATTCTATCGACATAGATATCTAGGCGGCTCGTCTGGTCAATAAACTGACAGATAAGCATCAGGGAGTTCCTCGTAAAGTAGGTGCTTCCTGATGTTTTTTTATTGATTTAACTTTCTTATAATTTAAAATCTACCGGTCATCTTCAACCGACCTCCAGGTTGGTTTTTCCCTCTTGGAGGTCTCTTGTTTCTTGCTTGAGTTAAGTTATTGAATAATCGTACTATATATAAAATTTTCGATGATGTGAACTTTAATATCCCGAAGGGATTAGATATGCATCCGGTTATTATTGTTTAGCCCTTTCAGGTGGGGTGAGCAAAACTTGTATATTGGCAAAAAATATTCGTACCAAATATACTTTAATTACTTAGGTTCTAAATTTAAATCATTATTATCATTAATCGATTAAGCCTCATAGAGGCGATATATTTGTAACGACGCACATAAGTGCGGCGACTATATCGAATCAAACTATAGCTCCGGAGGAGCGATACAAATCCCCTAAAGATATATTAAATATAGTTTTAATACTATTATTGTGTCGCTCTTACAGAGCTAATTTTTTGTTTGTACTTTTCCGCCGTTCTTACGCACGTCGTTACATATATGTCGTGCCTCCGGCACTTATAGTATGTACAAAATTTTAGATAATGCTAAGTTTTGCTCATTCTACTTTTCAGGGCTTACAGGCAATCAAAAACATTTATAAAGAATAACTACAATTTTTTGGCTTTTAAATTATTACGCTATCGGTGAAAATAATCTCTTAAAAAAAATATCTTGACAAAAAATATCATATAAGTTGTTTAGAAGTTAATAAATTATGGAGATGAAATTGAATATTAAGAATTTGTTCTTCACTTATGAAAGTGATGGGGACGAAGTCCGGCGGAAATTTGATTTTAATCAAACAGTGATTGACTTGGTTAAAACCATTAAGGGCAAAAAACACCCTGCGACTGACATTTATACTCATATCACAGCATCAGCAAAACGCAAAATTAAAAGTCCTTTGGCTAATTTGGAGTTGAAGAATGATAAATAATTTCGAAACTAAAGAAAAAATACACACGCAAGGTGCACATATACCCCCGCCCCCGATTTTGAGATGCTGTCTAATGTTCATGAATTTAAACAAAATTTCGAGGAAATTTTGTCATCCTGAGCGTCAGCGAAGGATCTCCTTGATTTTCTTAACAT
>CAZJNG010000256.1:0-4394 GCA_964547265.1 uncultured Candidatus Cloacimonadota bacterium
GTCTTGGTGTTACCTTTAATGTTCATGAAGCAAGTGCATTTGGAGACTCAGTTTCAATTAACACAGCAGCTTATACAGGTAATGTAAGTGCTGCTGATGATTCTGCAAAGGGTCATGCTTTTACTGAACTTGTATATCACGGTCGCTTATCTAATGAAGTTGTAAAAATATTTGCAGAGACAAGTGGTCAACTTGATGATGAATTATTAATATTACAAGCTGAGATGGATTTAGTTTTACCAATGAATGATATCAGACTTGAAATAGCTGCAGTTCCTCCTTATATTGAGTGGATGGTTAATCCCGGACCTCCTTCTGTGCCAACTCAAATACCTGAAAAAAGTACTCAATTAAGAATCATTGTTAAGGATGGACAAGGAAATCCACTTAGAAAAGTTCCTTTGGTATTTGCTTCAACTCGCGGATGGTTCTATGATGATTCACAAACTCCTGCAGAAAACCCATCTCAAGGACCTCCTGAAAATCCGGGTGATCCTACAATGACTCCTAATGATGCAATAACAAATACTAATGGTATGCAGTTTAAAAGATTCTATATAGGCGGATACTTTGCACCTCCTGCAGAGAATCCACCAATGGAAGCTGTAGCAGATGTAAGAGTCCACATATTAGGTTATGATAATATATATCAATCAGAAACCATCGCTCTCAGAATATGGTGGCCTTTCTAAATATTAAGTATTCTCAGGGTATGGAATCTCTATACCCTGAGTTATTTTCAAAGTTAAATAAATGATTAACATCAAAGAAAGGATAATATATGTCATTTAATCCACAATTTGCCAGGCTTGGAGAGATTCTTGTTCATAAAGGTTTTATAACCGAAGATCAGGTTAAGGAAGCTTTGATTAAACAGAATAATTTTGGACTAAAAATTGGTGAAACTCTTTTAAAATTGAATTACATTACAGAAACTCAATTACTTAAAAGTCTGCAAGATCAATTAGATATTGATGTGATTTATGAAAGAGATATTATAGAATTAGATGAAAAAGTAATTGCATTAATACCTGAGCCATTTGCTGTTGAAAACAGGTGTTTAGCTGTCAGAGCTGATGAAGATAATATCCTGATTGCTATGACAGATCCTGAGAATGTTCCTTTAATTGATAATATTAAAAAAATAACTCAGAGAAATGTGCAAACAGCACTTATCGGTAATGAACTTTTGACAGATGCATTGGAAAGATATTATAAATCTATCCGTACAACCTCTCAGGTTGAAGATGCGGTTGGAAATTTTGAATTTGTGGCTGTTGATGAAGACGAGCAAGAAATTTCAATAGGTTCAGCTAAAGAAGCTGATGCTCCGGTTGTAAAGTTGATAAATTTGATTATTACAGAAGCAATCAAAGCAGGAACTACGGATATTCATATAGAACCTCTAACTAAGAATACAAGAGTAAGATTTCGTGTTGATGGTGCGTTAAGAGAAGTTATGAATCCGCCTATTCAGATGCATGCCGGTTTAGTTTCTATTGTTAAGGTTATGTCAAAACTTAACATTGCTGAGAGAAGATTACCTCAAGATGGTCACATTTCATTGAAAACAGCGTTAAAGGCAGTTGATGTTCGTGTATCTATTACTCCAACCGTATTAGGCGAAAAAGTTGTTATGCGACTTCTTGATAAAGGTGATTTTGGTTTTACCTTACAAACACTTGGTTTTGAAGAAGATAAATTAACTATTTTTAAAAAATGGATTCATAGACCATACGGTATTATTATTGTATCAGGTCCTACCGGTTCCGGTAAATCAACTACTCTACATGCAGCAATTAAAACCATACAGGATATAGAGACGAACATAATTACAGTTGAGGATCCTGTTGAGTATCGACTTGAGGGTATTACTCAGATTGAAGTTCATGAAAAGATTGGTTTAACCTTTGGTTCAGCTTTGAGATCAGTGCTTCGTCAAGACCCTGATGTTGTTTTGATTGGTGAGATTCGTGATTTGGAAACAGCTGATATTGCGATTAAATTTTCATTGACAGGTCACCTTGTATTTTCAACTCTTCATGCTAACGATGCACCTTCTACAGTTACTCGTCTTATTGATATCGGAATCCCGGCATTTTTAGTTGGTTCTTCATTAAATCTTGTTATGGCTCAGAGGCTTATAAGGAAGATTTGTAAGCATTGTAAGCAAAATTACAAGCCTACTCCTGAAGAATTAGAAGCTGCCGGTGTAACAGGAGAAAAATATAAGGGCATTGAATATAAGATTGGAGTAGGATGCGTTCATTGTGACAACACAGGATACTCCGGTCGTACAGGTATTTTTGAGATGTTACAGGTAACATCAAGTGTAAGGAAGTTAATTTTTAATGGGGCTAATCAAGACTTAATCAGAGAGCAAGCTCTCAAAGATGGAATGCAAACACTTCATGATTCAGCTGTTGAAAAAATGATTGCCGGTGTAACCAGTATTAAAGAAGTTATTAAGTTAACCGTAATAGATTAAGATTAGAGGAATTTATGGCTGCATTTCAATATACGATTAAAGACATAAAAGGAGCAAAGATTGAAGGAGTTTTAAAAGCTAATTCTATGGATGAAGCAATGGAAAAACTCATGAAGGAAGGTGGAACGATTATATCCATTAAAAGTGCCGGAGAAGGTGCTTTTAATGGAAAACTTTCACTCTTTGACAAATTAATGCTTGCTATTTATAAATGGAAAAATGGCGTATCTTTAAGAGTTTTAGTGTTCTTTACGCGACAATTATCTACAATGTTTTCTGCAGGTTTAACCCTTGAAAAGGCTATTTCTGATCTTGAAAAAGAAGAAAAAAACAGAAAGTTTCAAAAAGTTTTAAAGAAGATAAGTGATGATATCAGAAAAGGTTTTAGTTTATCTGAAGCAATGGAACAGCATCCCGGAATTTTTAACCCTTTGTACATTGCATTGGTTAAAGCCGGTGAGGTTTCCGGTACACTGCATACAATCCTAGACGAATTATCAGATTACTTGGAAAAAATTGAAGATACTCGCAGAAAGGTAAGTTCAGCAATGGCTTATCCTATCTTTGTTATTTGTTTTCTTGCAATTGTTGTTTGGGGTATTTTTTATTTCTTAATCCCGATGTTTACAGATGTATATGCTCAGTTTGGTGCTGATTTACCTATGGCTACTCAGACTGCGGTGAGAATCAGTAAGATAATGAATGATAACATATTGGCTACAATATTTGCAGTATTTGTGTTTATTTTTGCTATTTTTATTGTAAACTTAACAGATAAAGGCAGATACTTTTTTGATTCATTGAAAATCAAAGTTCCTGTTATTGGAGGTTTGGTTATTCAGTCTATTATGTCAAAATTTGCTCGTACATTTAGTATTTTAATGACTGCAGGTGTTCCTATCATGGACACACTTGAACTTTCAGAAAATGTAGTTCAAAATGCTGTTGTTGAAAATGCTGTTCGTAAAGCAAGAGTAATGGTTAAAGAAGGTTATAGCATTGCAGGTGCTTTTAGAAAAACCGGTATTTTCCCATCAACATTATTACAGTTGACAGCAACCGGTGAAGAAACCGGTGAAATGGATAAATTGCTTGGTAAAGCTGCTGAATTTTATGAAAAAATTGTTGATAGTGTTATTGACAGATTAACTTCATTAATTGAGCCTTTACTTATTATTTTAATGGCTGCGGTCGTTGGGACTGTAATAGTGGTAGTTTACCTGCCAATATTCAGTCTTGGTATGGCTTTAGGTTCAAGTTATTAAATAAAAAAACCCTCATAACCTCTCCGAATAAAGTCCCTTTAATTAGGGGCTTTATTTTTTTTCTAAATTTATCATTGACAAAATGATTCTATAGAATATTTTAAATATAAGGATTAAATAATTGAAATTTTCGGATAGGGGATATGTTTGAAGAGTAAGATAAATAATTGTCAAGATGAAAAGCTTATACAGATAAGTACAGCGATTATCTCAGTATTTTTACATATTAGCAGAACTTCAAAAATAGAAAAAAAACATATAGAAGCAATTGCTAATCTATTATCTGTTGCATTTGGATATGAAACATCACTGCAATTTTTGTGGGAAGTAGTTAATCATCCTTATTCATTGAGACAAGCATCTGCAATTTTTAACCGATATTTAAAGAAAAGTGATAAAATTAAATTGTTTTTAAATATCTTTTATCTTGTTTATATGGAAAACATTTTTCAAGTATTGAGTAGTTTAGAAATTATAAAAATCGTTGATTTACTCTATCTTGATGTAAGATTATACGAACAAATGCTTGATATTATCGAAAATAAAAGCAATTATTTTAGTGTTAATCTCAATGATTTTATCGAAGATCGACCGAGTAGAGTTCTTTTCAATGACATGATTTTTAATGATAACTCTCAGTA
>CAZJNG010000257.1:0-4389 GCA_964547265.1 uncultured Candidatus Cloacimonadota bacterium
ATCGTGGTAAAAAACTTTTTGAAATGTGCATAATCTGACCAAACATCAAATACCAAAACTCTATTCATTGTTAACTCCTAATTATTGTAAACAGGATAACCATATTGTCGATACAGTTATCCTGTGTAGTATTCATTATTCCCATCCGGTTATTTTGACTCTGTCATCTTTTTTTATCTCAATTTTACAGGTATCAAGATTAACTTTTTTCTTTAACTCTCCTAAGTTGATTTCAAGCTCTGAAATGTCTCTTATTTGTTCATCTTGAAGTTCTTCCGGCTTACTTATACTTATATATTTATTAAGCTCACCAATAAACTTATTTGGTTCATTATGTGTTAGGGTTAAAAGAAGTCTTGGTGTATGTTCAAACTTTGAACGGGTTATCAGATTTCTTGTTCCTTCCCAAATAGCTTCTTTTAAAAGGTTTAAGTCATCTTCTGTCATATTAGTTTTTTGGGCAGCGTTTTCATTGACAATCCCATAAAACGCAATAAGAGAATAAGGCAAGATATATTCTTCTCTAAATGTTTGTTGCTGAGCACCTTCTTTTGCAGCAAATGCACCGGTACCTTTAATATGTTTTAATTCAACTTTATGAAGTGATCTACCCATTTTAAACTGAACCGGACCTGTAAAAATAATTGAATCTTTGTCTAAAGGCAATACACCACCAAACAATCTTATATCAATACATTTTTCTAAAATATTGTTAAGCATTTCATCTTTATCTTTCCCGGAAAACATTTTTGCTCTTCCTTTGCCATCATTGATACCTCCTGCATTAGCAGGTGTCTGTCTCACGAATATATCTTTATCATTTTCGCCATTATAGCCTTTAAATTCATATAAATAATCTCTAATAGTTCTCTTTAGCCTTACATCTGTTACAATATTAAGTCCGGTTTCTTCGTCAATACGAGGTTTGTTTTCATCAGATGGATCTCCGTTTGGATTGGCATCTTTAACATCATAGATAAACAATATTTCTGTTCTTTTACTGATTTTCATTTTTTGACTCCTATTTTACTTTAAATCTTTTATTTAAATTCATACCTAACATAAAATAATAGCTAATCTCATCATTTGATAAATCAAATGTAGAATTGATAAATAATTCCGAGATTGCTTCCTCAAGTTTTCGATAGTGATTTTTGTCATATTGATTAAGTTTTTCAATAATCTCCGGTAAAAGCTTTTTAATCAGTTTTGGATTGAGTTTCATACTGTTTAGATGGCTTCTAAACGGAGTAGCCCCTCTTTCCTGCCATTGAATATCCAGTAAATTCTGACATAGTACACCTTCTAAAAAGATTGCTTTTTTAATGTTACTATTAAAAAAATCTTCGTGTTCTGAGAAAAAGTCTTCATAAATCTTATCCACTTGTATCTCCTTATCTTTATTTGGTTTATTTTGTAACAAGCCTAATCTTGACAAAAACAATAATAATATAAAAGATTTTAAACAATCATACGGGTATAGTTCTTCTCGGGCAAACTTGCTTGACAAAATATACATTATTTGTTTGATTATAAAATCCTTACTTAATTGTTTCTGCATAAAAATCGCTCGAGTAATCTCTAAAAATGATTTTGTATAATCACCTAAGATTTTACTTTTGATCGGAAAAAATGCCTTAAGTATATCAAAGTTAAATTCTAAATCAGCTATTTCATCTTTATGATAAATGCCTTTAAGATCCTTAAAACAGCTAAATCTCTCCACTTTCTTTTTGCAGGCAAATATCTTTTTTAGATGTGAAGGGAATATGTCATCAATACTCAATAAAACCTTAAACTCACTTTTGTTTTCCTCAAAGAAAAAAAGAGTATATGTTAATTGATTTGGGGCTTCTGCAAGAGCATCAAAGATTTCTCTCTCGGAAGAGGTTATCTTATTAACACTTTTTTTGTCTAGCCTGAAACGACCGTCATAATTATCAACAAGAAAGATATCCATAATTTCTTTGTTTATTTCATTATCTTTTGAATCATTTATAAATGAAGGAATAATGTAGTAGCTTAGTCCGCATAGGGAAAACCTCATCTTCTTGACTAAAACATCCTTTGAGTTTTTTAAATCTTTTGCACATTCCTCGCAAACAGGATAGTTTTTCCATGTTTTATCTTTGTCCATACCTCCTGCGATAGGTGGAAACTCTGTTTTTACTGCATAAAAATTAAAAGTACTCACATATCCCCAAACATCTTTATTATCCTGCATACATACTGAGCAAAACTTATCTTTTGCAATAATCGGCTTTTGATTAGTATAATATGAACTATAAACTTCCTCAGATGCAATTTGTCTCGTGTTTTCAAATAACTGAGATTGACCGATATATTGATTATTGATATTAAAGGTTAAAATATAAAGGGTGTTATTTTCTGTTATTTCTCGTATTTGTGCAAGCAAATCATCATGATTTTCATTGATACAATCAATTAGATATTGTATTTGATTATTATGTTGAAGACAATTATTTAATATTCTAAAAACCTTTCTAAAGGCTGCATCAATGTCTTTTGAATTTAGCATCAGTGTTGGAAAATCTGAAACCGTATTTGCACTTGATTGCTTATAGTAAAAACAAGTTAAATTTTTCTTTTTAGAATAGTCTTCTAAGATAATATCTCGAAATGTAAATTTATTCTCAGCGTAATCGAAGTTTAATACTAAAACTTTTTCCTTTCTTTCATCCATATAAAGACCATAATCATTTTCTTCAATACTGTCATCCGGAATATATTTCCTTAAAGCAGCTAACTTATGAATCACATTATCTCCTTTCTTACTACCCCAAAACCCCTAGCTGATTGTTTACCAATTCCCAAAAGGTCAGGGATTTGAAAATTAACTTTAAAGTCGCCTTTGAAACATAGCATTTTTTGATTTTTGAATTTAACATAAACAGGTCTTAAGTTACTTTGTACTTTGATGCTTTCTATGTCAGGGATAAAGTAATTAAAGCCTTTTGAAAGAGTTTTTAAGTTTTCTCGTAATAAATGATTTAAAAATTCTCTTTTTTTAAAGTCATCAAGAAGCTTGTATATCTTATAGTTATCTTCTTTAAGAGCCATCCATGGAGAACAAAATTTATAAGATAAATCTTCAGAGCAAGTCCCAAGTTCATAGTTTTTTACATTAATAGATTTGTCGTTGATTATGTAGCTATTATTCCCGAGCTGTAACTCTGTTTCATTGAAGACAATTTTATTTAATATCTCAATACCATGATTAATAGCAATCAAGACAGGATAATTATCAACAACCCTATACTGAATAACAGGAAAAGAATATTTAAATCCTTTATCTGTATGATTATGAAAATCCATAATTTCCGGATATCTTGTTGCAAAATACCCTCTAACTTTAGGTATGTCTCTTGGAAGTATTTCTACATCCAGGAAACTGATACGCATTATCTTGACGATAAGCATAGTTCCTCCAAAAAAGTAGTCTATACTTTACTTTATGAGTCATTATTTAATTTTAACTTTTTATTGTCAAGAAAAAAAATTAATTTATTTAAAATTAGTTTTGTTTGCTTTTAGTAGTTCTATTTTATACATGTAATGTTTATTTTGTTTAAATACAATAAATTAAGATTTATTCTAAATTGCATTTAATTTTAATATCTATTATTATATGATTAATAAGCTTTTTCCCTTACTAATTATATACTAAGTTTTATAGAACACTCAAACTATACTGGTTTTCAGGAAATGAATATCACTTGAGTGCCATAAATACGATAAATGTATAACTCTATGCTTTTGTATAGAGTCAGAAAGAAGTCAAACGAAACCTCTGTAAGAACAGTACAATAAGATTTATCAAATATCAACATTCTTAACCACTTTAAAAGAGTTTAACTTTGATTGTTATTCAATATTATTTTAGCCTAAAACCAAATTCGATTTATCAACTTATCTTTTGTAAATATAATCATTCTAATCATCTATATGACTGTCCGCAGTTAAAAATTGCAATTTTAGTTATTTTTTGAATAATTTTTAAGGTAATTATTTACCCTCTAAAAATCATAGTAATCATTTAAATGTCTCATAACCATAGACTTTAGGAAGGCTGTCTCAAAATGTAGAAATATAACCGGAATGGAAACCGGACGGCTCGTCCGGTCATGTCATTTTAAAAAAACATTATAACCTTATAATTTGTTGTAAATCAAGAAATTAAGGCTTGTGATTCATACTCATAAAAACTGCCGAGACGAGCCGTCTCGGTACCGGCTTTAATGGGTTTTTGACATTTTGGGACAGGCTCTGAAGATGCTGTGCCAAAATGTCAAAAAAGTCTGCAAAATAGATAGCTGACGGTTCTTCAGATCTTGTCATTCTGAGCTTGCGAAGAATCTCATCTTGTTG
>CAZJNG010000258.1:0-1905 GCA_964547265.1 uncultured Candidatus Cloacimonadota bacterium
AGACTTCATGATTATCTTCTAAAAGCGATTCAATAATATGTCTGCCTAAAAAAATAGTACCGCCAATAACTAATATTTTCATTTTTTTATCCTTTCATCTATCCATTGTATAGTAATGTTTGCAATCTCTTTATTAAAGTTTTTGGTGTAGTAATCCCTGTCATTTCTAATTTCATAAGAGTGTTGTGGACTCTCTGCATATAGGAAATTATGATCAGCTTTAGGAACTTCTATAAAATAAGCTTTGCCCGGATTGTATTCGTTAACGATATCAGCAATCAATTGATGTTCTTTTGGGTTAAAGGCTATATATTCACTTTCTCCCCATAAGGACAGAACATAGGATTTTGTTTCTGACCATGCCTTGATAACTTCAGCATCTTGTAGTTGTTGCCAAAATGAAAAATGTCTGCCATTGAGAGATTCTTTATCATCATATTGCCAACTATTTTTCATAAATTCATATACTTCATTATCTCTCGTCATTTCACTAGGTCTTTTCTTTTCAATCATAAGTTGGTAATAAAACTTCATTGCAATCGGGAATTTTTCTTCAACCTCTAAATAATCATAACCCATAAGGTACTTTTGAAATCTGGCAATATCTATTAAATATTCAAACCAAGGTCTAATAACTGTGCCATAAACAATTATACCCTTTGGATCGAAATTTGTCTTTAATAATGGAGCTTGAACTCCTCCCATACTATGTCCAAAGATAAATACATTATCTAAATCAATAAAATTATAATTTGTAAGATTATTAAAAGAAGCAGAAAAATAATCTATTTCTTCGTTAAGGTTATATTCTGTTGCATGTTTTTTATTGTTGGAATCTCCAACACCTGCTTTTTCTGTTTTTACAACAACATATCCATTTTCTACAAATGTGTTCAATAATTTTTGAGTTGTTGTGTTTTCAATCTTATCAATAGATGTACAAGTATAACCTTGAATAAAGAATATTGTAGGATACTTTTCTTTTTCTTCTAAGGGTTTATGAATTATTACTCTGCTAAGTCCTTCATCATATGGGAAATGAGTATAAATAACCTCTGCATTTTGTGATTTTTCATAAGGTATGCCTGTAAGATTTCCACCTAAGTAAATAATTTTACCTTGTCTAATGACCTTTAAATTAACTGTATCACCTGTTCTTAGTTTTTGTATTTCTGTCACACCTTCTCCTGGCAGGTTAACTTTTGCATTATTAATTTCTAATACAATATCATTAACTCTTAATCCAATATTTTCGGCAGAGCTTCCCTCTACAACAATGTCAATAAAAACGCCTTCTCCTTGATTAACATATAATCTGTTGGAAATATCATTATCTACCTGCATTAGTCTTGCACCTAGCATTGCACGCCGAGGTAAGTCGTTAGCATAAATATTGTTAAAAAGTATGAATAATAATGCTACTAAGGAAAATTTGTTAAATAATGTGGTTAATGAGTAAAACTTATATTCTTCACAGATTGATTTAAACATATCTTATCTCCTTTTTATAGCTTAATTATAAATTTTATTAAACTTTCACTATATAGGTCAAATTAATTTGTAATACACTGTTGGTCAATCAAAATAATCAAAATGATTAAAGTCAGTTTTACAGAAAAACATTATTGAATAGCATATTTGAAAGGCTATATCATAATTATTGTTGTGCAAACACCCTTGTTTGTACATATCATCATAAACCCTTTACAATCAATATGTTAACAAGCAACAAGCAAGGGTGCTTGTTGAACAATTCTACATTTTGAGACAACCTTTTGAGAGCCTGTCCCATAATTATTGTTGTGCAAACACCCTTGTTTGCACATTTCATCATAAGCCCTTTACAATCAATATGTTAACAAGCAACAAGCAAGGGTGCTTGTTGAACAATTCTACATTTTGAGA
>CAZJNG010000258.1:2005-4370 GCA_964547265.1 uncultured Candidatus Cloacimonadota bacterium
ATATGTTAACAAGCAACAAGCAAGGGTGCTTGTTGAACAATTCTACATTTTGAGACAACCTTTTGAGAGTTTACCATACCTTTTTCCAAGCATCAAGATGACAAGATATTTCAAAACCATATTTTGTATAAAAATCTCCATAACCTCCGGTGCAATATGTTGCTCCAAATTTTTGAGATTTTTTCATAGATTCTGTTAAAGCAATTGATGCGAGTTTCAGTCCTCTGTATTTGGGGTCAGTAGCTAAGGGTTCAATATAAGCATAGTCATTTTTACCATCTACCCACATCCCGGCAAAGCAAGCGTATTCTCCGTTAGGTGCTTTTATGATAGTGGTGAGTTCTTTGTTAAAGCTTGGTCCGCTTTGCATTATTAGACGGCAATCAAGGTCATCATCAGCCTCACCTTCATGGTCAAAGCCTTTCCATAATACATTATGGATTTTCTTGATATCATTTTCCTGGTTCAAGTTGAATATCTCAAAGCCTTCAGGCAGTTTTAAATCCTGAAAGCCTTTGCTGTAATCGTAATATAAAACCGGGTCATGGCAAAATAGCTCAAAACCTTTATCAGATAAAACTTCTTTTAATTCTTTCTCATAATCATAAACAGTAATATACAGAATGTTTTTATCTTCTTTTTTTGCAGATAATTCTGTCATCGCATAGTCAATCATTTCATTTTTGAGGTATTCATAGCCTTTTTTTGTGCATAAAAAGGCATCTCCTAAATCCATTTCATAAAAGGCAATACCGACTATTTCATTGATTTCTTCCCATACTCCGAATCTGTGGGTTAGTTTATGGTTAAAACATGGATGTGTATGTGCATATTCCCAACGCGATTGACAGATATTGCCATTCATCTCATATTTGCCATAATTATCTCTTAGTAAATCACTAACCTTTTCAAAATCGCTTAAAAGTTTATATCTTCTTATATTGATACTCATTTTCTACCTTCCTTTTTATTTTGGTATCCACATACCATAATTATTAAAAATAAAGCCACATTTTTCATAAAACTCTCTTTTGCCTTCCGTATGAGTCAAAAAAAAATATGTACCCTTAAACTTTTCAAGAAGTATCATCATCATTTGTTTAGCGAGTCCTTGTTTCTGATGTTCAGGCATTACAATCACATCAAAAATATTAGTATAATATATATTATCACTGATAGCTCTGGCAAAGCCTATTAACTCATTATCTTCTTTATAACAACACACAACATAAGAATTTTTAAAAGCTTCTACTATATCATCCGGATTCTTATTCCAGCCTACAGATTTAAAGACTTTCATGATTTCTTTTTCTTCAAATTCATTTTCAATTTTAAACTTATACATCTCAACCTCTCTTTCATTTAAACATTAAATTCATGCAGACAATAAATGTCAATATTTATATGCAAATTATGAATTTATATGTTCTAATACTAATAAAAATCAGATAGTTAAAATTATAAATTAGTTTTATGGTACAACAAATAATTAGCTAAAATATACAGCTAAACTCAGCAATATTTATAAGCAATCTAAAAATACTTTGAAAATACTTTTTATAGTTTTGTTTTACAGTAAAACCGATTTAGGGGAAATACTTTAAATATATTGACATATATGTAGATATGAATTATTTTGACTACATAATTTTTAATAAATAAGGAGTTGTTATGGTTATTCAAGAAATAGGTTCAGTTGAGTTAATCGAAGGAATGTTTGCAATTAAACTTCAAAAAGAATTTCTTCCTGCACTTACTAATATTTCAGGTTTTACACATCTTGATATTGTTTGGTGGGGATCACTTTTTGATAGTAAAGAAACACGAGATATTTTAATTACAGAGAAACCTTACAAAAACGGACCTGATACTTTAGGTATATTTGCTACAAGATCTCCTGTCAGACCAAATCCTATATTAATAACTACAATATTCGTAGCAAAGATTGATTTAGAACAAGGAATAATCTATACTCCATATATTGATGCTGAGCCGGGTACACCTGTGTTAGACATCAAACCTATCATAAATCCTCAAGAATCAAGAATATTTCAGTGCCTGACTGGTGTAAACACTGGCCTGAATGGTATGAAGACAGTGCAGAATTTAACTGGGAAGATGAGTTTAATTTTTAAAAGAAAGGGAGATAAGATTTGAATAACCTCAACAAAATAAAAATAACTTTAATATTCATTTTATTATTTGGTATTCAGTTTTTATATGCTCAGAATGTAATAAAAATTGTTAAGACAGTCGACAATATTAAATTTCTAAATAAAAATTCAAATCTTAGGCTTGTTTTAGATAGAGAAAACTATATTTTAGGAACTTATGATGATGTTGATGAGTTGAATTCTTTAGGCAT
>CAZJNG010000259.1:0-4342 GCA_964547265.1 uncultured Candidatus Cloacimonadota bacterium
TCGCTTACCTTTAAATACTCTGCAGCTTCTGTGATGGTCAATAATTTATCTTCTTCCATAATTAGTACTCCTTTCTATAATAAACAAATATTATTAACTAGCGTTCATTTTGTCAAGAAATTTTTAAATAAATATGTAAAAAAGTTTTCTAGTATAGTTAAGCATTGATATTAGTTATGAAGATATTCAAATTCAAGGGTACATATGTACCCTTGATTAGATTGATTTTGCCTTTTGTTGATTATTTCATTAAAATCATTTTTTTAGTTGAGGTAAATGTTCCTGATTTTATCCTATAGAAATATATTCCACTACTAACAGAGTTGTTATTTTGGTCAGTGCCGTTCCATGTAAGGTTGTACCTTCCGGCTGTAAGTTTTTCATTAACAAGAGTTTTAATCTTTTGACCTTTTATGTTAAAAATTTCAAGGCTAATATGGTCTTCCACAGGCATATCAAAGGAGATTATTGTTTCAGGATTAAATGGGTTAGGGTAATTTTGTACGAGCATAAATGATGTGGGGATTATTGAATTTTCTTCATTTAACTCATCTTTAGAGTTTGACAGGATTGACAGATGATTGCTTCTTGTTTGCTGGAAATCTTTTATGTCTTTTGGTTTAAGATGTTTTAAGCTTGAAATGTATTTTGATTTTTGTCCTGATTCTTCTTGTAGTAACAGGACATAAGCTAAGTCAATATTAGCAAAAACAGAATCTGTAATTGATTGTGGGTTTTCTATTAGATTAAGATAATCTTCAATAGCTGAATCATAATCTGAAAGCATTAGATAAGCTTCTGTATTCATATTTTGAGTATTTTTTTGAAGTTTTGATGTTACATTAAAGATTTGATTATTTTGGTATTGAGATTGTAGTCCGGAAATTTCATCATTTGTTAAATCATATAGCTTGAGTAAGCTCTTTGTTGCAAGAACTGCATAATCAGATTCAGGATATTGTTCAATGATATAGTACATCATCGCTTGACTTTGAGAGATATCATTTTCGATATATAGATCAACAGCATCATCATAGAGTGTTTTAACTTCAGGATCTGTCGGTGGATTTATAGTGTCAGTATAACTGTATAATGGTAATATATTGTTTCCATAACCTAGAGCTTGAGGTATAAATCGATCTGTTGTGGGTTGGATAAGTTGATTATTTGAGTCTCTACCCCAAAAAATATTTCTTAAACTAAAGTAATCATTGGTGTTATCAACATTTATGACTAGGTATTGGTCTCGTGTTCCTGCTTGATAGGTATTATCAACAATTCTGTTATAGTGAAGTTCAAGAACACTTGCTTTGCAGTATAAAATCTCTTCATATGTGTTGTTACTGATTAGATTATTAGCATTTGCCTGAGCTGAATCACTCATCAGAACGCTTTTATATACATTAATACCGGTATCGTTATTGGTTATATTTGAGTTTACTAAATTAATTTCAGCATTATAGAGTAATATTCCTGCATTTCCGTTATAGGAGAAAGTGGAATTTTCAATGTTACTACTAATATACTGAGTATTTGATAGTTCTAAACCAGTATATGTATTATAGCTAAAATTACTGTTGTTTATATCCAGAGAAGTTCCAATATTGTTTATTATAACGCCAATTCTATTGCTTGTGAAATTTGAGTTATGTATTATTAAAGTATCTGCTCTTTTTACATATAAACCAATATCATCACTATCAAAGCCTGAAACATTATCTAATGTTAGGTTTCCGTAATTGTGTATTAGAGATGCTCCAATAAAATTTGTGTTTAACAGAGTTAATTTTGAATAATTGTCTAATGTGACGCCATCAAAATAGAGAGCATCAAATGTGTTTTGCACTGTATTGTCTAAAACTAAAGGATCTATATTGCCGGTAAATACAACATAGTTGCCAATATTGACTTCTCCAAATACTTTTATAGAGTTACCTTCTTTTACTGATGATGATTTTATTTCTCCACTTATAGTTACATTGTTAGAAATATTAAGAGCAGCTCCACTTTCTACATATATTTGTGAACCGTGATAACCTTTTCCTCTAAGATTTAAATCAGCTGTTATATTAGCTGTATTTCCAGAAGGAATATAATAAATTGTATTTGTGTCAAGATCACCAAACAGATCAGTGTTATCTTCAATTATTTGAGCTGTTACAGGAATAATATTGTCACCTGATATAGTAACAGATGTAAATGCTTGATTTGCATAAGCATAGCCGGATGAATTTGTTTGTCTGATAATCTGTGTAGATTGATTATTTATGAATACTGTCCTTACACCACTTACCGGATTATTGTGTCTGTCAATTACCCTTATAGAGTTATTATCAAGATTTAACAGAATACTGTATATTTGAGGAGAGCTAGTCCATGTTCGTAACACAGGGTCTCCGTAGTAATTAAGAGTTCTAACATTTTGAAAAATTGCAATATCGCTTGTGTAGATATTGGATTTCATTGAGTTAAATACATTATAAAGATTTGACGATTGAGAAAAATTGTTTACTATGTTTTGACTAACTTGAGCATTTTCTATATACAATCTTCCTGCTGTAGCAATAGCTACAGGACCTCCCTGACCGGAGAATGAACATGTCCAAGCTTCGACAATTGAAGCCCTGTCTGTTAATATATCATGTGGCCAATTTGAATCTCCATTATTTCCTGTTTGGAAAAAGCTTCCGCCATAATTACCGAGATGAATTAAAATACCGTGTGCTGTTTTTGAGATACTATCAAACCCATAATTGTTATTTTCCATAAAATGAGGATACCAGTCTCCAGAAAATGTTTTTATAACCGGATTCATTTCATAAAGGCATTTCCATTGATTAGATCCTTGCTTTAGAATAGTTAAGTTTGAGTTAAAGGAATTAAGATAAAATTCTTCAACCTGTCCATTAGATGTAGGTAATGGTATGTAATTTAGATCCCAGTTAAATGGAGGATTTGGAATGTTGCTTTGAGAGCGGTCAACAAACCCCATGGTGTTAAATGCATTCGCATGATTATAAGTCTCATATTTAATTACTTTGTCAGTAAAGTTTATTACTTCCTGATTACTATTTGCAATCAATCTGCTAACCTTTAGATCAAACCCGGTAGTTATCGTATCATAAGGTGTCCCATAAAAATCTCCTTCAGTTCGAGGATTAGCATTTACACTGTCAGGTTCTATAACACTGTTCCAGTCATCACTCAGATTACCAAAATAATGATCCGAGGCTGTTTGTAGATATCTGGCTTGGTCATTGCCGTATGCAGGCAGTTCTCTCCATGCATATTTATTCCAAAAAGACACAGAATATCTGACTGTCCGATTGGTTTGATTGTTGTTTGTTAGAGGTTGTCTTTCTGATCCGTCTTCTAAACCACCTACAATAAGCACATATTCTAAAGGAGTGTTATTCTTTCTCTCTCTAAGATACTGTCTTATCTTACCCGGGGTATCATTAATCGGATAGGTACAGACATCATCCCCTGTATAAGAAGCCTCTATAGATTCGATTGTTTTATATGCAACTCTGTAACCTTTCTTTCTTTTCCAGTCAATATATCTGTCAAAGGAACTTTCTAATGAGGCATGTCCTATGATGATAAAATCAGGATGCTCGTAAAGGCTTATATCTAAGGCTGATCTTGAGGGGTAGTATGTTTCGATATTATTTTTATTGGTAATAATCTTGCTTAAAAATGCTTTGTTTTCTTCAAGGTGGTGTGTGTAAGAATATTTGGGATTGACATGAGCAGGTAGTTTATCTGAATAGTTAAGTTCTATAGTAATCTTTTCATTAAAGATTAACTGTTTTTGGCCGGGAATATATTGTAACGGATAAAAGGCAATAGTTACTACCCTGACATTTCCGTCATAATTAGTATATTCCTTTAGTATTGCCTGATGTTCAGGATAAGCTATGTTTTGGAGGTAGATATCATCGTCAGGTTTGCTGATAGTTTCTGTCCCGTCATTATTATATTCCAATCCGGGAGTAACCATTATATCGTTTGCAAAAGTATAAGAGACTGAATTTATGATTATATCTTCTACATTACTATCTTGAGGTAAGATAAATTTTAGGTATTGAACCGGAAGAGAAGGATATCCCGGTAATTCGTTGTTAAAGATTTCAGGATAACTGATTGTTGTACTTTGGTCAGTCGCTTCTGTAAATTCTACAAGATTTGGATTAAAGGTAACAGTGTGTGTAAGTGCCATTAAAGGCATCATAATTGCTATATATATATATATATATATATGATAATATGCGTTTCATTATTAATTCCTTATTTTATTTTTAATATTTTTTTGATTTGTTGGTGATTGTCTTGTTTTACT
>CAZJNG010000260.1:0-3049 GCA_964547265.1 uncultured Candidatus Cloacimonadota bacterium
AAATCAGCGATAATCAGGTAAATCATAACAATCAGCGTCCCCGTTAAAATAAAAATATCTACAAAAAAATCTTTGCGTACTTAGTGTCCTTTGTGATTAATTAATAAAAAACATCATCCTAAAACACCGGTTTGAGGTTCAATATGGAGCATCAGAGATGCCACAAATAGTAGCACGGGTATGAGTTTCCTGTCAAAATCTCAGCTCCGTGTGAGCAAATATCTGATATTAATGAAGTTTAATCGAGCTATTCATTTTTGTGTTATGTATGACCAGACGAGCCGTCTGGTTTCCATTACTGCATTAACTTAAATTGTACAAAACTGTTCCAATTTTATTTTCCGTTTTCAAGCCTGCAACAGATTCTGAATAGAAAAGCAAAAAAATCATAAAACAAATATCTTGCGTGCAAATACTAAATTTAATGTTATATACACGAGCAACGATGCTAGATGTACTGTCATTTTAAACAGTTTCAAAATATTAATTTTTACCCTATGTCCATTTTTATCCATTATGTCATACTATATATAGAGACTGTCTCAAAATGCAGATTTGTTCAACAAGCACCCTTGCTTGTTGTTTGTTAAGATACTGTTTTTAAATGATTTATGGTTTTTGGTGCAAGCAAGGATGCTTGCACAACAGTTATTTCGGGACAGGCTCTATAGTAGAGGGTAAAAAACAAGTGACTGCTCAATGTTCACGAATATCACCAAAATTGTTCAACCGCCTTTTATATTCTACTCATAAAAAAAAAGGGATACTTGCGTATCCCACTTTTTAAAATTATATTTTGACTACCATCTAAGGTGAGCAAAAGCTTTGTTTGCTTCAGCCATCTTATGAGTATCTTCGCGTTTTTTAATTGTTGATCCTTCTTTTTTGTAAACTGATAATAACTCATTAGCTAAACATTCACGCATACTTTTTTCTGAACGACCGCGAGAAATGCTGATAATCCATCTAAATGCAATAGCAATACCGGCTTTTTCAGTTACTTCAGTAGGAATTTGATAGTTTGAACCACCAACGCGTCTGGAAACAACCTTAACTAATGGACGAGCATTATCAATAGCTTCTGTGAAGATTTCGATAGGATCTTTTTTTGTTTTATCTCCTAAAATCTCTAATGCACCATATACAATTTTTTCTGCAGTTGATTTTTTGCCGCGTTTCATTACGCAGTTGATAAATTTACTAAGTAACACAGATTTATATTTAGGATCAGGTAATATTTCTCTTTGAATTGCTTTTCTTTTTCTTGGCATTTTAACTCTCCCTTATTTCTTTGGTCTTTTTGAACCGTATTTTGAGCGACTGTTCTTGCGTTTATCAACACCGGAACAATCCAATGCGCCACGAACAATGTGATAACGAACACCAGGCAAGTCTTTAACACGACCACCACGAACTAAAACTATTGAATGTTCCTGCAAGTTATGACCTTCTCCCGGTATATATGCAGTAACTTCGATACCGTTTGTTAAACGAACACGGGCAATTTTACGCAAAGCTGAGTTAGGTTTTTTAGGTGAGGATGTATAAACACGCGTACAAACACCTCTTCTTTGTGGACAAGCCTGCAAAGCTCTGTTTGTTTTTTTATCTGCAAGCGTTTTTCGTCCTTTACGAACCAATTGATTAATAGTTGGCACTTTTAAATTCCTCCTTAAGAATTTCTTTTAATAGTCCATAACATCATCAAGGCTTTCTTCTTGCTCACTATCTGTTTTTGAGTGAGCAAACATTTCAATGATTTCTTTCATTGTTTTGCCTTTGTTTATCTCTTTTTCGACCATATCATTATAATACCGGGTCCCTGTACCCACTGGTATTCTATGGCCAAGAATAATACTTTCTTTAAGACCTTCAAGATAGTCAATTTTTCCTTCAATTGCAGCTTCTGTAAGAACTTTAGTAGTTTCCTGGAATGACGCTGCTGAAAGCCAACTTTCAGTCATAAGCGATGACTTTGTAATACCTAGTAACATCTGCTCATAAGTTGCACCTTCTCCTCTGATTATATTGCCTTCACGGTCTTTGAATTCTTCTAATTCGACTCTTTTATTTTCTGCAAGAACTAAATCCTTTTCAATAACTTCACCTTCAAGGAATTTGGTATGTCCGGGATTTACAATTCTGACTTTTTTAAACATCTGTCTGATAATAGCCGATATATGTTTATCATCTATCTTAACACCTTGTTTACGATATACTTCCTGAATCTCATTTAAGATTAATAGTTGAGCGGCTTTTATACCTTTAGCTTCAAGAATATCATGTGGATCCAGTGAACCATCTGATAAAGCATCACCCGATTCTACAATATCTCCTTGATGAACAATAATTCTTTTTCCCGGAGGAATTATGTATTTCTTCTCTTCTCCGGAATCAGCTTTAACATATACCAAACGACCTGATTTTGACAAGTCTCCAATAGTTACTCTTCCTGAAATAAAACTAACTGTAGCTTTATCTTTCGGAGAACGAGCTTCAAACAAATCTTGAACTCTTGGAAGACCACCGGTAATATCTTTTTGTTTCATAGTAACACGAGATGATTTCCCTAAAATATCACCAGGATAAACATACGCTCCATTCTCAACTTCAACACTCATGCCCGGCTGTAATGGAACCTTTTCTTGTTCTTTTGTTTTTGGATGAGTTATCACAAACTGAGGTTGTTTTGTTTTATCCTTAGCTTCAATAATTGTGATTTCTCTAGATCCGGTTATATCGTTAAACTCTTCTTTATAGTTCACATCTTTGATAAAATTATCAAATTTAAGCTTACCTTCTGATACTGCAATTGTTGGATTGTTATAATTATCCCAGGCAAACAACTTAGTACCTTTTTCGATTTTCTCACCGTCTCTGACAAGAATTGTTGATGCATATTCAATTTTATAATCACCTAAAACAATACTATCGTCCTTTTCGTCAATAACTTGAATTCTACCAATATGAGAAACAGAGAAATACTCACCTTTTTGATTTATAACAAAATTTACTTTTACAAATTTTGCAATTCCATCAAAATCTGATG
>CAZJNG010000260.1:3059-4325 GCA_964547265.1 uncultured Candidatus Cloacimonadota bacterium
ATCTGTACTTGCTGCACCACCAATATGGAATGTACGAAGTGTAAGCTGTGTACCAGGCTCACCTATACTCTGAGCAGCAATGATTCCGACAGGATCACCATAAGTAACTAATTTGTTATTACCTAAGTTTTTACCATAGCATTTCTGACATATACCCTTTTTTGCTTCACATGTTAATACCGAGCGAATTTTTACTGAGTAAATACCATGATCTTGTATTAACTTTGCAGTTACTTCATTGATATACTCATTCGTATGTACAATAATAGAACCTGTAATTGGGTCTATAACATCTTCTGCAGCAAAACGACCTTCAAGCCTGTCTTTTAAAGTTTGAATAGTTTCTATACCTTCTTTTAAAGCAGAAACTTCCATACCTTCAATTGTGCCACAGTCAATTTCAGAAATAATTGCATTTTGAGCGACATCCACTAAACGACGAGTCAAATAACCGGCTTCAGCAGTTTTCAGAGCTGTATCGGCAAGTCCTTTACGAGCACCGTGAGTTGAAATAAAGTACTCAAGCACAGTTAAACCTTCTCTAAAATTCGATTTAATTGGTGTTTCAATGACTTCTGCTTCGCCTGAAGTAGTACTTTTAGCAGGCTTTGCCATAAGTCCACGCATAGCACCTAATTGTTTAATCTGGTCTTTACCACCACGAGCACCTGATAAATACATGATATAAATAGGATTAAATCCCTTTCTGTCATGTTCAAGCTCAGTCATCAACACATCTGTAACAGCTTCTGTCGTTGATTTCCATTTATCAATAATACGATTTGATCTTTCTTTTTCAGTTATACCACCATTAAGATAAATATCATATATTTCTTCAACATCAGCTTCTGTTTTAGAAATAATATCCTTTTTAGCCTCAGGTACAATAATATCAGAGAAACTAAAGGTTACGCCGGCACGAGTTGCATATTTAAAGCCTATATCTTTCATGTCATCAAGAAAGACTGCTGTTCTAGCTTGACCGACAAGCCTGTAAGAAAGCATTGCTATTTCATTTAATTTACCTTTATCAAAAGCATAGTTTTGGAAAGGCAGTTCATCAGGAATTATAGAATTGAAAATTACCCTGCCAACAGTAGTAATAATGAATCCTTTTTTTGATTTATACTTAATCCAAGTATGTAAATTGAGCCTGTCATTAGAAGTCTCTCTACCTTTTTGAGTACGGAAATTTTCTTCATATTCATAAGCCATTAAAACTTCTGCCATAGTACTAAAAACCTTTAAGTTCTTCTCTTCAGGAGG
>CAZJNG010000261.1:0-4319 GCA_964547265.1 uncultured Candidatus Cloacimonadota bacterium
TATGCATTCATCAATTTCAGGGAAAGTAAAGTCAATTGACAGATTTGCTCATCCATCAGGTTCGATTGTGACGGGGATTGAAATCGAAAGTGATGGGAAAGATGAATGGATTGACTTGATTGATGAAAAAGATTATCTCAGTCTTTCAGTTGAAGAGATGAGGCAGCGAGTAGCAGATGCAGGAGTCTGCGGATTAGGAGGAGCAGGTTTCCCCACTCATGTAAAACTGTCACCACCTAAAGATGTAATTATTGATACTGTTCTTGTTAATGGTGTTGAGTGCGAGCCTTATCTTACTGCCGATTACAGACTGATGCTGGAAAAGCCTTTTGAAGTAGTCGAAGGGTTAAAAATTGTTATGAAAATATTAGGGGCAAAGTATGGGATTATCGGTATTGAAGAAAATAAACCCGATGCTATTAAGATTTTGTCTGAATTAGTAAAAAATGAACCTAGTATAAGAGTAGATTCTTTAAAATTAAAATACCCTCAAGGTGCGGAAAAACAACTAATCTATGCGACTACAAAACGCAAAGTCCCTAATAAAGGAGGCTTGCCAAGTGCAGTTAATGTTGCAGTTGATAATGTTGGAACTGCAGTGGCTGTATATGAAGCTGTTCGCTATAAAAAACCTTTGATTGACAGAGTTGTAACCGTTACAGGCAGTATTGTGAAAAAGCCTTCCAATTTGGTATGTCGTATTGGAACTTGTTTTTCTGAACTTCTTTCACATTGTCAAGGAACATCCGAACCTATTGCCAAAGTGATTTCCGGCGGACCGATGATGGGTTTTGCCATAAATTCTATTGAAGTACCGGTTACTAAAGCAAGTTCAGGTTTGGTACTCTTAAACGAGAAAGAAGCTAAAGCTGATCAGGAATATACTTGTTTAAGATGTGGCAGGTGTGTAGATGTTTGTCCGTTAAACTTAATGCCAAGCTTTATTGCTTCTGCTGTAAAGTATGATGACCTTGCAATGGCAGAAAAATCAGGTGCCATGGATTGTATGAAATGTGGTTGTTGTGCGTTCGTTTGCCCTGCACATATTAAATTAATACAGTGGATTGATATTGGTAAAAATAAAATAACTGCCTTAAGACGCACAAAGCAAAAAATAAATTGAAAGTTGGGGTATCAATATATGAATAAATCAATTACACAGGGACGAATCTATAATGTCTCTGCTTCTCCTCATCTACATGATAAGTCAAATGTTAAAAGTGTGATGTGGAATGTTGTTTTAGCTTTAATGCCTGCTCTGATTGTAGCAATTTATTACTTTGGAATCAGGGCTTTAACACTAACTATTTATGGTGTATTAGCTGCTGTAATAACAGAAGCTGTAATTTTATATTTAAGAAAAAAACCAATTGTAGTAAATGACGGAAGTGCAGTTTTAACAGGAATGCTTATTTCTTTTAATATACATGCAGCTGTGCCGTGGTGGATACCTGTAGTGGGTTCAATCTTTGCAATTGCTATTGGAAAACATGCCTTTGGTGGATTGGGCAATAATCTTTTAAATCCTGCTTTATTGGGTAGAGCCTTTTTAGTGGCATCCTGGCCTACATATATGACAGGTGGCTGGATTGCTTCAAAGCTTAATTCAATAAATGGAATTCAAGCATCAGGTACCCAGTTTTTTTCTGAACAGATAACTTCTGCTACTCCACTTGCTGTAGCTAAGACCTTAAGAAACCCTGTTTTCTTAGAATCTTTGGGAGAAAATGGGACTACTATAGCAAATGACATATTTCAACATTTAACTGATTTCCCTTCATTGATGAATTCGTTTATTGGAAATATCGGTGGATGTATCGGTGAAGTATCTGCTCTTGCTTTGCTCATCGGTGCTTTATATCTTTTGATTAAACATATTATTGAGTGGCGTATTCCGTTCTTTTATCTCGCTACAGTGTTTGTTTTGACCTATATTTTTGGAGGTTTAAACGGACAATTCCCTGCATCTTTAAATGTACCGGTATTTCATCTTTTGTCGGGTGGTTTGATGCTTGGTGCATTTTTTATGGCTACAGACATGGTGACTTCTCCTGTAACTAAAAAAGGCAGAATTCTCTTTGCCATAGGTTGTGGTATATTTACTGTTGTAATTAGACTAGTGGGTGGTTATCCTGAAGGAGTATCATATTCAATCTTAATAATGAACCTTTTTGTTCCTTTAATTGACCGCTTTACTATTCCAAAGGCATTTGGGGAGGTGAAATAATGAAATCATTTATCCAATATGGCTTTACTTTGTTTTTAATCGTAGCTGTTGCCTGTGGAATTTTAGCATGGGTAAACACACAAACCGAACCTAAAATTAAAGAAAATCTTAGACTTGCCGAAGAAAATGCCAGAAAGATTGTCTTTAGCGATGAAACTAAATTTGAATTTGTTGAAAATGAACTACTAAACTATTATAAAGCCTATGATGTTAATAATCAACTTATTGGTTATGCCTTTGTTGCTAGCGGAAAGGGTTATAGTGGCGAGATTCTTACTATGGTAGGATTGAAGAAAGACCTTTCTATCAATAAAATAACAATCCTTTCTCAAACTGAAACACCCGGATTGGGCGACAATTGTAAAAAACCTGAATTCTCTGATAAATTCATAGGAAAGAATAAAGCAGAATTAAAGGTTGATAAAGATGGTGGAAATCTTAGCAGTATCACCGGTGCAACCATTACCACCAGAACAGTTACAAACTCAATCAAACAGTATATTGAAATTCTTGAATCTGTTTTAAATAAAAATACAACAGGGGGTTCAAAATGAGTTTAATGAATATTTTTAGCAGAGGACTAATAAAAGAGAATCCAATTTTTATATTGGTCTTGGGTATTTGTCCAACTCTTGCGGTGACCTCTTCTGTAATGAATGGTGTAGGTATGGGTTTGGCTGCAACCTTTGTTTTGGTATGCTCAAATATATTGATTTCTTTGATTAAAGGGTTTATTCCTTCTAAGATTCGCATACCTTGTTATATAGTTGTAATTGCTTCATTTGTGACAGTCATTGATTTAGTGATGGCAGCTTATGTGCCTGATGTGCATAAAAGTTTAGGCATATTTATTCCGTTGATTGTGGTAAACTGTGTTATCCTTGGCAGGGCAGAAGCTTTTGCCAGTAAAAATAATGTCTTAAGTTCCTTTCTTGATGGTTTGGGAATGGGCTTAGGCTTTACGGGAGCTCTGGTTTTAATCGCAGCGATAAGAGAATTATTGGGTACAGGTATGTTATTAGGTATTCCTGTGTTACCTCAGGGATATATTGACAGTCCTATGTTGATTGCAATTTTAGCTCCGGGTGCATTTATTACTTTAGGCTTACTGCTGGCATCAATGAACCTGATGAAAAAACCGAAAGTATAAAGAGGTAAGATAAATGGAATTTATAGGAAATATCTTTGTAATAGCTATCTCAGCTATTTTTATACAGAATTTTGTATTGGCACGATTCTTAGGCTTATGTCCTTATCTTGGAGTTTCAAAAAAATTAGACTCTGCACTGGGTATGGGTATGGCTGTTATCTTTGTAATGACAATGGCTTCGGCTTTTACCTGGTTAATTAATGTCTATATTTTGCAGATTTTTGATTTAAACTATCTGCGAACAATTGCCTTTATCCTGACTATAGCCTCATTGGTACAATTTGTGGAAATGGTTATACAGAAAACAGCTCCTGCTTTGTATAAATCACTGGGTGTATTTTTACCTTTGATTACTACTAATTGTGCAGTGCTTGGTGTGGCTATTATAAATATTGATGAGAGTTACAGTTTTATTGAAAGCGTTTTAAACGGTTTCTTTGCAGGCGTTGGTTTTACTCTGGTATTGTTATTAATGGCAGGTATGCGTGAACGACTCGAAAAGGCAGATGTCCCTGAATCTATGAAAGGTATGCCGATTGCCTTAATTATTGCAGGTTGTATGGCTCTTTCATTTTTAGGCTTTGCCGGATTAAGTTTGTAGGAAGGGGATAAGATGATTGGAACTATTTTAATACCGGCTGTAGCAATTGGAGCCTTAGGCTTGTTATTTGGTTTGGTGCTGGCATTTGCAGCGAAGGTCTTTCATGTTGAGATTGACCCAAAAATCGAGAAAATTATTGATGCTTTACCCGGAGCAAATTGTGGAGCTTGTGGTTTGCCCGGTTGTGCAGGGTATGCTGAAGCTATAGTAAATCAAAATATGGATTTTACTCTATGTGCTCCGGGTGGTGCAGACTCCATTAAGAAAATTGCTGAAATTTTAGGTAAAACAGCTTCAACCAAAGAAAGAAATGTTGCTGTTATTCATTGTAAATCCGGAGG
>CAZJNG010000262.1:0-4292 GCA_964547265.1 uncultured Candidatus Cloacimonadota bacterium
TGATTAAAAGTTCTGTTTTGGGTGGATGTGGTAAAAATGAGCAATGGCCATTGCCGGTTTCATTTGGTGGACCATTCGTCAGAATTAAACAACTTAATCTTTCTTAAAGAAGTCAGGAGTAAAAAATGATAAAAGAATTATTTATAAATGATTCAGAAAACCTAACCGTCAAGGTTGTAGACGGAAAAATAGATGCCTTAAGAACTCAAAAACTCACCGAAAAAGCAGTCAGGGTTTTTGATGAAGATAAAAAACTACTCGCACTTTCTGCCGGTATCGGTGAGATTGATGAAAAAGAACTTGAAGATAAAGCTAAATCACTTTTATCTCTGGGTATGTCGTACAACTATGACTTAGAAAAGAATAAACAAGCCAATTTTTCAAAGGTTTACGATTCTTATACTTTAGAATCATTAGAAAATAAAGCTAAAACAATACTCAATGACTTAAATCAGATTACAGATAAATTTGTTTTTAACGGCACAATTTCAGCTGAAACAGTTAAAAATACTTTACAAAATAGTCTGGGACTTGACTTAAAAAGACAAAGAAGTAGTTTGGAAATTGGTTTAATGATGAAAATGAAGGGTAGTGGCAACATAATGGATGCCTATACCGGTTATGGTTGTTTTAAACTCAACGACATCGAATATAATCAAGTCTTAAAAGATACTGAATTTATTGCAAAAGCCTGTCTTTCTGAACAGGTCTCTTTAGAGAACAAGAAATACAAGGTATTATTTCAAAGCGGACAATTATTAAGCAAATTTACAAGCGATATCAATTCAAGTCAGTATGAAGAAAAATCATCCTTGCTTTCAGGCAGACTCAATGACAAGATTTTTCACGAATCTGTAAGCATTAAAGAAGTGTATGACAATGATGAACTTCAATGCTTTATGCCTTATGATCACGAAGGAATTATAAAAGAAGCTGACCTTGATTTAGTTAAAAACGGTGTCTTAAAAACCATTATTTATGATAAGAAAAGAGCTGCAAAATACGGCAAAAAGACAACAGGAAATGGATTTAGAGCATACAACTCTCAACCAAGTCCATCTTTAAGAGCAATAGATTTATATGGAAAAGTTGATTTGTCATCTAACCTTATTTCTGATGACATAGTAATTTTACCGTTTCTTTCATCCGGTGGAGATTTTTTACCAAATGGTAATTTTTCTTTGCCCACACAGTTAGCTTTTGTGTTTAAAAACGGCAAGTTTATCGGTAAAGCCCCACAAATAACTCTAACAGGAAACTACTTAGACAGTTTTAATAAGGATTTTCTCGCTATTGCTAAAAATGATTTAATACCGGAAGTGCTTTCAAAGAAACTAATCTTTACTAATTGTAATGTAAGTCTGTAGATGATTTTATTAGAGGTTCACGAAGATATTAATTTATTTTCGTGAACCGTTTTAATAGACTATAAAAAACTTGACAGTTAAGTTTGCATAAATTTAAATGGCATAAATTTTATAATCGGAGGTTTTATGGAGGATTTTCATTTAAAAGAACTACAAAACCAATACTTAAACTCCGATAATGCTACTGAAAAAGCTTGGAAAGCGAAAGAGCTTTGTGATTACTATTGGAAAAATAGTCAATATGAAAAAGCACACGAAATAGGACTTGAAGGTTTAAAAATTGCTAATGACTTACAAGATAAAGATTTATTATATGAGCTTAATACTTCGATAGGAATTAATGTTCATGTTCAAGGTCATTATGTTTCTGCAAAAAAATGTTTCGAGGTAGCTGATAGCATTGCTGAAGAGATTAGAAATCCTTTATATATGATTCGTTCTACCATCAATCTAGGAAACTCAGCATATCATTTGTATGACCATGTAGAAAGTTTGGCATTGTATCAAAAGGGAGTTCTTTTATCCGAAGAATATAACGAACTTAGATATCTTCCTCGATTATACAACAATATCGGGAATAGTTATTCAGATTTAAAGCAATTTGATAAAGCACTTGAATACTATAAAAAAAGCCTCAGAATCACTAAAGAATCAACTAATTATGCTAACTTGCATTTCAATATTGGAAACTTATACATGGAAAAGCTAGACTATGCTCTTGCTTTAGGTTACTTTAAAAAAGCAAAAAGACTCTTTAAAGAACTTAATCAATATCATTATTATATTCACTCAATAGATTATATTGGTAAGGTGTTTCTGTTAAGACATGACTATCAAAATGCTTTAATTTCATTTAAAGAAGCATATAGTTTATGTGAAGAATTCAACCTTCTTCATTCTAAAGAATCAGTTTTACTTTCTTTGGCTGATACTTATATAAAGCTTAATGACTTTGATAAAGCTGAAGAGTGTTTTTTGTACTTTTTACAAAAAAATGAGAAATTTGATTATAAACGGACACAAGTAGATTTTTATCAAGGATATATTAATTTTAATAAGCAGAAAGATAATATACCCCTAGCTTTTCAATACATGGAAAAACTTATTGCTTTAAAAGATGAATTATTTAACGAGGAAATAGCCAAACAATCATCTTTAATTACTGCAAAGTTTGAATATGAACAAAATAAAAAAGAACTTCAAATTATTAATTTGAAGAATATAGAACTTGTTAAATATCAAAAAGTTATCGAACAACAAAAAGATGAACTAATAGCTTTGTCTAAATCTAAAGATAGTATCCTAAGTATGATTTCTCATGACTTAAAAAACTATATTGGTTCTATAAGTTCCATTCTTGAGATTGCCTATTTAAAAGATAAAAGCTTTAAAGATAACAAATATATAGGCTTAATTTCTAATATTTGTGATAAATCAGTTGCATTAGTTAAAGATATTCTCTTTTTAAATCGTATTGAATGCGATGATTTTAACCTAGAACTAAAAAAGTATAATATAAACACAGAACTTCAACACATGAAAGAAAATTTATCACTATTAGCAGATAAAAAGGATATAAAGCTTATTCTTGAAATAACAAATGAAGAATCTTCATGCCTGCTAAATATAGAATCATTTTATAGAATTATAGATAATTTGTTTATGAATGCAGTAAAATTTACTCAACCCGGTGGAGAAATTTACATAAAAACATCAATAATATCTATAGAAGAAAATCTATATTATAGGATTCATGTTATTGATACAGGTATTGGGATTCCTGAAAGCATTATTCCTCAGCTTTTTGAGAAACACTCAACTCCGGGCAGAAGAGGTACTCAAGGTGAAGAATCAACAGGCTTAGGACTTTTTATCGTAAAGAGGTTATTAGATTTACATCATGGACTTATATCTGTTCAATCAGTTGAAGGACAAGGCTCGGAATTTATAATCAGCTTTCCGATATTAGTTTCTGAATAACTACCGGATGTTGATAAGATTTATTTTTTCACTTGACAGTAACAATAATCATATTTATCTGTATCTGTTAAAAGGAGTATAAAATGAAAAAGTCTATAATATTTATTTTATTGTTAATTATTAGTAGCCTCATATCAGGTTTAAATATTGAATATGATTTTTCGGATAGTGAGAAGAATTCTCAAATATTACTCATAAATTATAAAGGCAGGCTACATCCTGAGATATCTTCTTCGGGTATTTTGTTAGTTCAAGGAGGAAGAGCAAGTAATCACAATAATGCCGTCATATTCCCTGAAATAATTGAGAATAGCTATGAAATTGAAAATTATACATTTGAAATGCATATTTCAAGAGGAGCAGAGGGAGCAGGATTTGCTTTAATTAATACAGAACATATTACTGACGACTATTATTCATATAAAGCAGAATCATGGGAAAATCCTAGTTTTGCAGGTTCTTTTGGATTAGGGATTGATATACATAATCCTCAAACTTCTGCTTGGTTTGATAAATATGGTAACTTCTACGGAAGAGAAGAAAGAGAAATTTCACTTCATTGGAACTATAAAGAAATATATAAATTGAAGTCACCTGTTGAATTTAGAAGCGATCAAATGAAAGCAGAAACCAGTATTTTTGATTTAAAAATTAAATATGTTACTGCCGGAGCATTAATTTCTTTGGCAATAAACGACACAACAGTAATAAAGGATTACTTTATAGCAGAGATGACTCAATATAAAAAACAACCTGTTTTTGGCGCTTCTACAGGAGATTTAACCTCTACCTTTGCTCTATCTAATTTTAAAATTAATACTCAAGGTAAGGCTCCAAAATTTAAACATGATACCCGAATTACTCTCTTAAAAGAAGAAACATTTCATGCAGGTAGAAGAAATATAACTACACAAGCTAATTTTAAAAAGGTGCCAAAATCAGCAG
>CAZJNG010000263.1:0-2522 GCA_964547265.1 uncultured Candidatus Cloacimonadota bacterium
AAGAAAAGAATAAATATTTATGTCTTTGCACTTAAATTATTCTTCCATTTTTTTGAGCAGAACCTCTTTATATTCTTCAATATTATCAAGTACTTTACCGCTGCCTTTTACTACACAAGTCAAAGGATCCGGTACTACATGAACAGGTAGGTCAACAGTTTCTCTTATCTTTTGATCGAGACCTTTTAGTAAAGCACCTCCTCCTGTGAGAACAATACCCCTTTCCGCTATATCTGCAGCAAGTTCCGGTGGTGTTCTTTCAAATAATCTTTTTATTGCATCTATCATAGATGTAACTGTTTCAGATATAGCTTCTCTTACTTCAGTAGAAGTAATTTTTATTGTGACAGGGTAGCCGGTTACTATATCTCTTCCTCTTACATCCATATCTAATTCTTGTTTAAGAGGATAGGCTGAACCGATCTCTTTTTTAATTCGTTCGGCAGTCTGAATACCAACATAGATATTATTTTTTTTTCTCAAGTAATTCATAACATCGAGATCCATTTTATCTCCGCCTAATCTAATTGAGTTGTGAATGACAATATGAGAAAGTGAGATAACTGCAATTTCTGAAGTACCTCCTCCAATATCCATTACCATATTACCATAAGGTTTATGAATAGGAAGGTCTGCACCGATTGCGGCAGCGATAGGCTCAGACACAAGATGAACTTCTCTGGCTCCGGCATGTAACGCACTGTCCCTAACAGCTCTTTTTTCAACCTCTGTTATGCCTGAAGGTACACAAACAATAACTCTGGGTTTAATTAACCATTTCTTTTTTTGAGAACGCATTATAAGGCTGTTGAGCATAAGTTCTGTAACTCTAAAATCAGCGATTACTCCGTCTTTTAAAGGCTTAATAACCTTCACTTCATCAGGGTTTTTCCCTAGCATTTCTTTGGCTTTAGCACCAATACTTACTACTTTTTTACCATCAGCTGAAAGTGCAACGACGGAGGGTTCATTAATAATAATGCCACCTTGTTTTTTATATACTAATGTATTCGCTGTTCCTAAATCAATAGCAACATCATTAGAAAGCATTCCGAAAAATTTACTTAAAGACATATTATCTCCATAAAATAGTTAATTTTTTTTATCATTTCGTAGTTTTTTAAAAAAAGTCCAGCTTGTTTCATTTGGTTCTGAGTATTCTTCAGGAGCGGATGAAAATTCCGGTTTATTTTCTTCTACATACTTTCTTATATGTTCCGGCAGATCTGAATAGCCATTATCAAGTTTTTTACCAACACAACTAAAGACTAAATTGCCAGGACTGTCGCCCATTTCCATAAAAGGCATCCAAGGGCTTATCCTTGTCCAGTTTATATTTGCACTTGTCGAAGTAATGCTCTTCTTTAAAAGCTCTTCTTTATTGACAAAGAACTGAAACATTTCAGCAGCTTCATAAGTATCGCTTTGTGAGTTTAAAGGAAAATCCTGTCTTGTTAGTGGAGATGGGTAGTTTAAGAAAATATTAAGATTAAAAGTAAGATAATCTCCTAATTCTTGAGACGGGAAAATTTGATTCATATATGGCAGATATTCTTCAGGGAAAACAAATACTTGATTAACAGGATCATTCCAAACATGGACAACATTATTAGTTTTTTCGGTAAAAGGATTCTCCCATGTTTCTAAGATTTCGCCGGTATGTAAATCCTGATAAAAGGCGGCCTCTCTTGTTAACAATAAATAGCCTCCATCAACCTGCTCTAAGCGAGCAATATTAAAACCTTCAAATTGCATAATAGCTTTGTCCCTTTGATTTGGGACAAAGCTATAAACATAACCTTTCCACCAGTAAACTACTTCTTGTCCGTTTAAGTCACCTCGTGTCTTTAAAAAAGCTTCAAAATAGTTATTCGGGTCATTTAAATCAAGCACATTATTATTTTTTTCAGATATGCATGCGGTTAATATTAAAGTTATTACGAGGACGAGAAATATATTTTTCACTGTGTAATTCCTTTTATGGATTTGTAATTATATTTTTTGTTTCGATTGCAATCATTAATTCTTCATTTGTTGGCACTTTTAAGATTTTAACTTTTGAATCAGGAGCAGAAAGGTCAACAATCTCATCATTGAAGATTTGATTGTTTTCATTGTTTAATTTGAACCCTAAATAATCCATATCTTGTAAAACCAGCTCTCTTAAGATTGGCATTTTTTCGCCTACTCCGCCTGTGAAGATTAAAACATCAATACCATTTAAAGCCGCTATATAAGAACCAATATATTTTTTAATTCTATAAGCATAAACATCGTGTGCTTGAATTGCTTTTTTTTCTTTTTTCTCAAGGATTTCTTCTTCAATTTCTCTCATATCGTTAGAAATATGAGAAAGTCCAAGCATTCCGCTTTTTTTGTTTAAGATATCGTTAACTTCGTCAATTGTATAGGATAATTGTTTTACCAGATGAATAGGAATTGCAGGATCAATATCTCCGCAACGAGTACCCATCATAAGTCCTTCGAGAGGAGTAAAGCCCATAGAAGTATCAACTGACTCT
>CAZJNG010000263.1:2532-4273 GCA_964547265.1 uncultured Candidatus Cloacimonadota bacterium
TCCTTTATTTATTGCTGTAATTGAAGCTCCATTGCCAATATGGCAGGTAATTATTTTTAAATCTTTGATATCTTTATTTAAATATTCAGCTGCTTTCAGGCTGACATATTTGTGTGAAGTTCCATGAAAACCGTATCTTCTGATTTTATGTTGTGTATAAAAATCTAATGGAAGAGGATATAAATATGCTTTAGGAGGCATAGTTTGATGGAATGCAGTGTCAAATACGCCACATTGAGGGATGTTAGGCATAACAGCTTTTACAGCTTCTACGCCCATTATATTTGCAGGATTATGAAGAGGAGCAAGGACGCAACATTCTCTTAATTTGCTCATTACATCATCATTAATCTTGACTGCATCTGAATAAAACTCCCCTGCATGTACCAATCTATGCCCTACTGCAGTAATCTCGTCTGCCTTTTTAACAACACCATGATTTTCATCCATAAGATTTTCAAGAATTAACTTAATGCCTTCCTGATGATTTTCTATTAACATTTCTCTTTTTTTCTTAGTATATATTTCACTTTTATAAGTATATAAGGCGGTTGTTTCGCCTATTCTTTCTACTATACCTTCTGCTAATACACTTTCGTCTTCCATGTTAATTAACTGAAACTTAATGGAAGAACTACCACAATTTAAGACTAATATTTTCATTTACACTCCTTGATTTTTAATTAAATATGATATTGATTTCTTTTTTAGCATTTTCTGTTGAATCAGATGCATGAACAGCATTTGCTGTGACATTGTCCGCATATAAAAACCTGATTGTCCCTATATCGGCTTTGTTAGGATCAGTGTTCCCTACTAAAGTACGAAGGTCTGTCACTGCATTTACTTTTTCAAGAATAACTGCAACTGTTATCCCGGATGTCATAAAGCTAATTAGTTTTTGATAAAAGCTTTTATCTTTATGAATTTCATAAAATCTTTCTGCCAGAATATAATCCATCTTTAAATACTTTATTCCCGTGATATCGAATCCATTTTCTTCAACGATTGATAAAATTTTACCGGTAAGTTTTTTTTGTGTTGCGTTAGGCTTGATAAGCAATAATGTTTTTTCCACTAAAAATTACCGTTTTCAACAAAATCAATAGTTGCGACTTTTATACTTACATCTCTTTTTAGAGTGTTAGACATTTGGATTTTATGTTTAAGTATCTGAATCCATATTTCATAAACATTTTTATCTTTAACATCTTTGCCACTATAATATTTTAACATTTCAGGATAAAAATCGTCTCTATCTCCTTCTATTTTAGTTATAATATACTTAAGATTTTCATTTGAGACTTCATAATCTCTATATCTCACATCGATAATACCATAACCTAATTTTAGTAAACCATCAAAATTTACTTGAATATCATTTTGAACATTAGTCATTATTGCCTCCTTAAAATTTATATATCAATTTTTATAAACTACTTTACTTTGTCAAGAATTGAATTCTTTTTTTTTCTTTGCTATGTAATTGCAGAGTATGATTAAATTTTGTTTTAAAAAAAGTCTCTAGTTCTGAATATATTGACACTTATATAGAGGGAAAAAGAGTAAGATCATCTATAAGTATCAAATAAAACAGGATTCAAAATGATGGATAAGTTTTGAAATTATCTACACCACATAGGATCCTTTTCAAACTTTGAAAATGGCTTTTAAGGTATCAAATGCCAAAAACCGGAACCCTGACGGCTGGGGTGAGCAAAACTCACCAATTTATAAAAAA